>JAYEOP010000240.1 GCA_034723125.1 Bacteroidota bacterium
TCAATAATAATCCCTCAATAAGAATTATTCAACTTATAATTCCTAACTTTGAAGTTGAATTTAAATAACTTATTTTTAATAAAATGGCAAATAGTTTACCCTCATTTTTCAAATTACCTACGTATTATTCATTTGATTATAAGCCACGCTTTTATGACAAAGAAAAAAAACAAAGAGAGGCACAAAAAAGAAGGATAAATTTTAATCAGAAAAGCTTTCACAGAAACAGTAATATAACAGATCAAATATACAGAGAAAGAGAAGATTCAAAAAGAAAAATGAGATTTTTAAGCCTTGCTATTAGAACAGCATTAGTAATATTGTTCGTTATCATAGCATTTTTATTAGCAAAATATTTTGGTTTGCTCATTGAATCATCTTTATAACAAAAAACACATGGCAGACATAATAAATTTATTATCTGATTCAATTGCAAATCAAATTGCGGCAGGAGAAGTTGTTCAACGACCTGCATCTGTTGTAAAAGAGTTGCTCGAGAACTCTATTGATTCAGGTGCACAACAAATTAAATTAATTTTAAAAGAATCTGGAAAATCTTTGATTCAAATTACTGATGATGGTTGCGGAATGTCGGAAACTGATGCTCGCATGAGTTTTGAAAGACATGCTACTTCAAAAATAAAAAAAGCTACAGATCTTTTTAATATTCAAACAATGGGTTTCAGGGGAGAAGCTCTTGCATCAATAGCCTCAGTTTCAAAGATTGAGTTGAAAACTAAAAGGATAGAAGATGAAATAGGTACAAAAATAGTTATTGAAGGTGGAAAATTAATTACTCACGAACCTAATGCCTGTACAAGCGGAACGACAATTTCCGTAAAAAATCTTTTTTATAATATTCCTGTCAGAAAGAATTTCTTAAAATCAAACAATGTAGAATACAAATACATTATTTCGGAATTTATGCATATTTCCCTTGCTAAGCCCGAAATTAAAATGCTCATGACAAATGAAGGAAGAGATATTTATCATTTGAATAAAGGGCATTTGAAAAAGCGAATAACCAGTCTCTTTGGAAATAGAATTGAAAAACAATTGGTTCCTTTAAATGAAGAAACACCTATTGTAAAAATAAAGGGATTTATAGGGAAACCTGAAAGGGCAAAAAAATCCAGAGGTGATCAATTTCTTTTTGTTAACGGCAGGTTTATTAAAAACCCCTATTTTAATCATGCAATATTTAATGCTTACGATAATTTACTTCCGGATGATAGTTTCCCTTTTTACATTTTGTTTTTGGAAATTCCATCAAAGAGAATTGACATAAATGTGCATCCAACAAAAACGGAAGTTAAATTTGAAGATGACAAAGCAATTTATTCGATACTCAGAGCATCAATTCAAAAATCTTTGAATGAGCATCATGTAGCACCAAGTCTCGATTTTGAACAAGAAGCGTTTTATAATTTATTAAGTAGGGAAGAACGGGATAATAAAAAGGAAGATTCTAAAATAAAAATAAGTTTCGGGCAAGATAGTAATGTTAGCAAAAAGTCTTCTCAAGTTCAGGTAAAAGCTTCGGAAAACGATTGGAAGGAACTACTTAGCGTTTTAAAACTTGAAAAAAATGAAAGCCCAAAAATCAAAGAAGAAGAAATAAAATTTGATTTAAAAAATGAAGTTATAAGCAAAGATGATAAAAAAGTAATTCAAATTCATAACCGATATATTTTTACTCCTATTCATTCTGGAATGATGTTGATACATCAACAATATGCACATCAAAGAATATTGTTTGAAGAATATTTAAGAAATTTAAAAAAAGACAAAATTCCAATTCAAAAACAAATGTTTCCTGAGATTCTTGAATTTAACGAATTGGATTTTCAAATGGTTACAGAGCTAAAAGATGATCTTGAAAAAGCAGGAATATCTTTAGAAAAATTTGGAGAAAGAGAATTTGTGATTAACGGTATCCCAGCAAATATGAAAACAGATGATTCAAAAGCTTTTGTTGAATCTGTTCTTGACAATTACAAAAATAATTTGGGAAATACACAAATTGATACTAAAACGAAACTTGTAAAATCATTAGCCATAAATGCAGCAATTAAAACAGGAAAAAAATTATCAACTGATGAAATGTTGCTGATAATAGACAAATTATTTGCTTGTGAAAATCCATATTACTCACCAAACGGCAAGCCTGTTTTTCTGAAAATTGAACAAGACGAAATTGATAGAAAGTTTGAATAATTTAATTATTTTGAAAGCAAAACAAAAATATTGGATACAGGCATTTCGGTTGCACACACTGCCACTCGGAATATCAGGAGTAGCAATGGGAAATATCATTGTTTCTTATTCAACGAAAATCTCAACAGTAATTTTTGTTTTCTCAATTCTTACAGCAGTTTTGTTACAAATTTTATCAAATCTTGCTAACGATTACGGTGATACTTTACACGGTGCTGATTCAAAAGAAAGAATTGGTCCTCAAAGGACTGTTCAATCGGGTAAAATTTCTAAAAAGGAAATGCTATCTGCAATAATTACCTTTGCAATTTTATCTTTTGTTTCAGGTTTTTTACTATTAATTTTTAGTTATAAAAATATTGGCATTTATTCATTTTTAATATTTTTGTCTATTGGAATCTCCTCTATTTGGGCGGCTTACGCCTATACTTCTTCAAAAAAGCCTTATGGATACAAAGGTTTAGGAGATTTATTTGTCTTTGTTTTTTTTGGGATTGTAGCCGTTGTAGGTGTTTATTTTTTACAAACAGCAACACTAAATTTTATTGTTTTTTTACCCGCATTTGCTTTAGGATTTTTAAGTACTGCTGTTTTAAATCTGAATAATATACGTGACATTGAAAATGATAAAATCAATAATAAAATTACAATTCCGGTAAAAATAGGTTTTGCCAAAGCAAAAATATATCATCTTTTTTTAATCCTTTCTTCACTTATATTATTGTTAGTTTTTTCACTATTGATTTTTGAAAACACTACACAATATTTGTTCTTAGCACCCTTACTGATACTTGTTGTACATATTACAAAAGTTTTAAGAACAAAAACACCTGAAAAGTTCTATCCTTTTCTTCCTAAGTTATCAATTACAATTTTTATAATTGTTTTGGGGTTTTGGCTTGGTTGTTTGG
>JAYEOP010000241.1 GCA_034723125.1 Bacteroidota bacterium
GTGCATGCCGCAGTTGGTAGGTCATAGACAAAGAATTAGTAAGTTTGAAAATTGTGAAACCAAAGAAAATTATTGAATAAAGTGTGATACGCACCATATTCAAACCGTCAGATAGTCTAAAAAAATTAACAATTTGTAGATAAAAATAATTTGCCACCAAAGGAATAATTTTTATACTATGAAATTTATATAAGGAAAAGACAGGCATATATTTTTCCAACATCACTGGAAGAAGCAATTCGAAAAACGCAAACTAAAAAAAGCAAATTATTTTTGAGCAAAGCAGAAATAGCTTTATATTTGACAAAAATTTAATCGGTGGTTAGGGTTATTAGACAGACTGACGTTGGCAACAAGCAATAAAAAGCCGCGTTAAAAAGAAATATATACGCTGAATTATAAAATTTCGTATCTTTGAAAAAAAAATTAATATGGATTTACAATCAAGAAAAATAGAATTTGTACAAGAATTTCTTAAAGTCCAAAGCGAGGAAATAATTTCTCGACTTGAAAAAATATTAAGAGAAGAAAACAAAGCGACAGGTGAGCGAATATTTGAACCAATGACTCAAGATGAATTGAATAAACGAATTGACCAATCGGAATCAGATTTCCTGAACAACCGGTTTAAAAGTAGTTCTGAACTTTTAGGCAAATACGAATAATGGCTTTGAATATTATTTGGTCTGAATTTGCCGAAACTCAACTTGACGAAATTTATGACTATTACGAAAATAAAGCAAGTATAAAAGTTGCCAAGAAACTTGTGAGAGGGATTATTAACGAACCAAAAAAGTTAATAAAATCACCACTCATTGGACAAAAAGAAGAATTATTAAAACAAAGAGAAACTGAATATCGATATTTAATTTTCAAAAACTACAAACTGATTTATTCTATAGACAATCAAAACGGATATATAAAAATTGCCGATATTTTTGATACTCGACAAAATCCTCTAAAACTGAAAC
This sequence comes from Bacteroidota bacterium, assembly GCA_034723125.1. Lineage (NCBI taxonomy): Bacteria > Pseudomonadati > Bacteroidota > Bacteroidota bacterium. The sequence goes on from JAYEOP010000241.1 coordinate 972, forward strand.
GAACGAAATAATGCCAGTTGCCAACACGCAATATATAAAATTGGGCAGAAAGTGCTAAAAATGAACGAGTTAACATTAAATATACAGTGTAGTAAATTGAAAAATTGGAGCGTTGTAATGCCCAACATTTTCATATTGCCACCGTCAAACTGTCTAAAAACTATTGAAAAAGCAAATTATTTTTGAGCAAAGCAGAAATGTCCTTATATTTGACAAAAATTTAATCGGTGGTTAGGGTTATTAGACAGACTGACGTTAGCTTTCATTGGGGGAACTATTCGAAAACAGAAATTAACAACAAAAAGAAGATAAAAGAAAATGATTTCCTAAATTTGTGTTTTAAATTAGATTAATGGGAAAATTAACAAAAATACAAGTCGAAGACAAATTTATCTCTATTGAAAAAAGAGATGAGGAAGATTATATTTGTCTGACTGATATGCTAAAAGCAAAAGATGGCAACTTTTTCATAACTGACTGGATGAGAAATCGCAATACGCTTGAATTTTTGAGCGTTTGGGAAAAAATCCACAACCCGAATTTTAATTATGGCGAATTCGCCACAATTAGAAATCAATCTGGATTAAACAGTTTTAAAGTAAGCGTAAAAGAATGGACAGAAAAGACAAATGCAATAGGTATTTTCTCGAAAGCTGGGAGATATGGAGGAACTTATGCACATAAAGACATTGCATTTGAATTTGGAACTTGGATAAGCCCAACTTTTAAACTTTACTTAATCACAGAATATCAACGACTAAAAGAAGTTGAAACAAACCAATATAATCTTGAATGGAACTTTAAGCGAATAATAAGTAAAGCAAATTATCATATTCACACAGATGCAGTTAAAAATCATATTTTACCGACAAAAAATTACAGAAAAGACAATGAATGGTTAATTTATGCAGAAGAAGCTGATTTGTTAAATGTAGTTTTGTTTAATTGCACCGCAAAAGATTGGCGAGAAGCAAATAAAGAATATGCTGAAAAAGGAATGAATATTAGAGATATAGCAAGTATAAATGAATTGGCGGTTTTATCTAATCTTGAAAGTTTAAACGCTGAATTTATAAAAGATGAAATAAGTAAAGAAAAACGATTTGATAAGTTATCAAAGGTCGCAACATATCAATTGACAATATTGAATGAAAAAAATTTTATGAAAGCTCTGAAAAAGTTAAATGATAAGGTTTATATTGATGAAAAGAATAAGCTGAAAGAATAACAACGAAAAGCTAACAAAGGCTACACGTAATTTGGGTAATGTGCTAATATTGAAGCTTATAGAACTAAATAAATTTAGTAGTAAATTGAAAATTAATCGTTTCAAAATCCCAAACTACGCATAGCCCAGTCGTTATGCAAAATTTAATTAAAGATGTCATACGTATTTGGATGGAAAACAGAGAGTAGTGTATTCATTTCATGTGATACAGCATTAACTTCATCTAAGAAGGAAGGAAACCTAAGATTTAGTAAAACATCTTTTGGTGAGAATCATATTTTCAATGAAGACATGAGAATTACTGAAGAAATGCTAAAGATTTTTCAACTATCGAATAATATTTTAATTGGATTTGCAGGCGATAATGATGTTGCTTTTGACACTGTCAATAATATTAAAATTCTCTTACAATTTAGAGAATCCAACATTGACAGCCTTATAGAGATTATTAAGCAATCAACTGAAAATTGTGTTCCAGAAGACAATGATTCTTCAATTGGATTAATAGTTGGTTTTAGTGATTCTAATAACAGCTATTTGTTAAGTTATAATTTTGACGGAACTCGAAGGATATTAGTTCATGATGATACTGTACAAATTGGTTCTATCTCAAATGAGTTCAAAATTTTAACTAAAAAGTTTATTGAAGCTTTTGTAAATCACCCATTACCAGATAGTGAACTTCTAATTACAATAAACTCAATAGTCCAAAGTTATGGAATTCATGATTATTTGATCAAACAAGGTGTTGGTGGTATAATAACAGGAGCAATGCTTAATGTTCATGGAATTTTATGGCAAAGGGATACAACTCATTTATTGTATAACTCTATTGACTTATCAAAAAAGGTAGTAAACAATACTGCTCCGCCTCCAAAAGTTGTGAATATTGACAATCTATCGCCTCAAGTCGTTAATATTATCATGAGAGATGGTGCAATCGTATCACAAGACATGTACGAACAAAAACGAATTTATGGTAACATATTTAACACACCTGATTTTGACTTATGGTATAAAAGACACTTAAATAACAATCCTGAAATTTTTAATAATAAAAAACCAAAATACTTTGTCTTCTATATGATTGACAGTTGGAATATCACAATTTTATGTGGAACTAATAAAATAAAGAATTCAAAATACTTCAATGTGTCGAACTGGGGCGGTGGTGAATTCTATATTACAATTTCTCAATTATTGATGGATAAATTATTGAAGAAAAAACAGAAATCAAAGGATGTTTTTAAATCTTTGACTATAAATAGAATACTAGATGAAGAACAATAAAAACTTTGCATAACACCTAAGCATATAAAAACCCATAATGCATGGGGCCACCTATGGTTTTTATGTGCGTTGTTGAGCCTGCCTGCCAAGGCTCGACAGGCGGGCGAAACCAAAAGTAAGTTGAAAGATTTGTGTTCCAAAAACCGCCAAAAGCCATATACTTAGTGCCTCTAAGAAAACTCTACAAAATTAAAAATGTTTCTTTTTGCGATATTTTTATCTTTATCAACTCACTGATGCTAAGGCATCGCCTCGTCTCAAAGAATAAAAATCTCACTTGCCTGACGCCAAAGGCAGGTAATACTAAACCGTCATCAAGTTAATTAAAAAGAATCTGGTATTATGCCGATGGATTAGTATGTTAAGAAAATTTATTTTCTGTTACATGATAACCTTTCGGTATAAAAAATCTTAGAAATCATAAAATTTGATAGTTTTCTTAGAGGCACTAAATTAAGAAAATCACTTATAAATAATGAATTAAGCGGTTGGTGCTTTAATCATTTTTATACTGTAAAATATGAAAAGTTTTATCCCAAGCAGAGAATTGTAAAAAATAATAGAAATATGATATATGTATGAAATAAATGAAGATACGGTGAATGAACCACATTTGTCAATCAAGCTAAAAGCTTGTAGGTGTGTAGTGTATAAGTGTGGAGTAAACATATTATTTAATTGAGAAACAAGGATACAACAATAATTGCTACTAATACTAATTTTTCTGATTTTGTTAATCAATAATTTAATAATATTGTACTTTTGAAAATTAAATTTTGTTAATGTGCTGTTATGAACTATAAATTAATTCTACTAATAATTCTTTTCTCTATTTTTTTTAATATTTCCCTATCTTTTTCACAAACCTATTATTTTGATAATTATGGTGTTAAAGACGGGCTTGCACAATCAACCGTTTATTCCGTAATTCAGGATTCAAAGGGGTATTTGTGGATAGGTACTAAAAGTGGTGTTTCAAAGTTTGATGGTAAAAATTTTATAAATTACACAACAGATGATGGTTTGGCTGAAAAAGGTGTATTTTCAATAATTCAGGATTCAATGGGTAATATTTGGTTTGGGCACTGGGGTGGTGGAATTACGAGATTTAACGGAAAAGTTTTTGAGGAATTATCCTTTAACAACAAACTTACAAAAGTAAAAAATAATCAAGTTACTTCTTTTCTTGAGGATGATGGGATTTTGTACGTTTCAACGGTATCGGGAGGGTTGTTGAAAATCTCAAATCCCTATATTCATGATATTTCAAAATTTGATTATTCATTATTTGGTGGGGAAAATGGTCTTAGTGATCGTGTTTTTTTTGTTTATAAACTTGCAGATGGAACACTTTGTTTTATTACAGATGTTGGAATAAAATATTATAATAAAAAAACTGAAACATTTGATTTTTACAAGATTGAGAACTTGCCCGAGTATTTTTCACTGACATGCATGCTTGAAGACAGAAAAAACAATTTATGGTTTGGTACTCACAATGGTGGCGTTTACAAATACAACAAAAAAACCAAGAAAGTTAAAATATTTGATATTAGAGATGGATTAGCACACAACTTTACTGTTGCATTAACCGAAGATAGCAGAGGAAATATTTGGGTAGCGAGTTGGGGAGGTGGAATTACAAAAATTTCTTCTAATGGAAAATTGAAAGTTTTTAATTCAGATAACGGACTTGAAGACAATAGAATAGCAAGCATAACAGAGGATAGAGAAGGGAATATTGTTTGTGGTTCTTATGAGCATGGTTTGTATGTATTTAAAGGAAGTCAGTTTATTTCTTACACAACAAAAGACGGATTAATAAATAATCAGGTTTGGGCTATAACTCAAGATGACTCAGGATACTATTGGTTTGGTACAAATGAAGGAATTACCAAATTTGATGATATAAATTCTAAGGCTAAATCTCAAATAAAATATTTTTCAAAAGACAATCAAAAATTCGGGAGCATTCACATCAGATTTATAAAACAAGATGTGAATAAAAATTTGTGGATAGGAACTGCTGATAATAGAGTGTGGAAATATAATTTTGAAACTGATTCTTTTAATTATATTTTATCAATTAACCGTTGGTTTCCGCGTAATTTCAATATGGTTACTGCAATGGAGATTGATAATAAAAATAATCTTTGGGTAGGAACTGCTGATGGATTAATATTTTATGATATTGACCAAGGAATAAGTAACAGAATAACTCAAATAAACGGTATTGCAGGAAATGATATTTCAGCACTTCATTGCACTTCAGACGGGATTCTTTGGGTCGGTTCAAGAGGGCGAGGACTTGCAACAATAAATAATACTGAATTTAGTCTTATTAATCTTGAAAAAAGCCTAACACCAACATCCATAACTTCTGATAAAAGTAATAATATTTGGATTGGAACAGAAGGGCAAGGAGTGTTTAGGCTCAATAAAGATAGCATTGTAAACTATAAAACAACAAACGGATTACTTTCAAATTTCATTTCTCTTGTTGATATTGATAATAAAAACAATATTTATATAGGAACAAATCTTGGTTTGAATAGATACAATATTGCACAGGATAAATTTTTCACTTATTCCAGAAAAAGTGGATTTACAGGAATTGAGATAAAAAATAATGCATCATTATTAGATGATAAAGGTAATATGTGGTTTGGGACAATTAATGGAGCAATAAAATTTGATTTGAAGGAGGAAAAAAATCTTTTAAAAGAACCAATTATTTTTATAGAAAAAATTACTGTAAATCTAATAGAGAGAAAACTTAAATCGGGACTTGTGCTGAATCATAATGAAAATTCAATACGAATTGATTATAAAAGTATTAGTTTTTCAAATCCTTCGGAAGTAAAGTATAAAATAATTCTTGAAGGAGCTGAAGAAAGGTGGCAACCAATTACCAAAGCTACTCATGTAAATTTTTCATCTTTAAAACCGGGGCGTTATGCATTTAAAGTAATTGCTAACAATGATAATAGTAAATGGAGTTCTAAGGCTCTTACTTACAAGTTTTGGATAAAACCTCCTTTTTATGCATCATGGTGGTTCTTTATTTTTGTGGCAGTTTTTATTTCTGTCATAATTTTATTATATGTTAAAATAAGAACAAGGAATTTGATAAAAGAAAAAAAGATTCTTGAAGAAAAAGTTTCATTGAGAACAAAAGAAGTAGTTTCAAAAAAAGAACAGATCGAACGTGAAAAAGAAACTTCTGAAGAATTATTGTTAAATATTTTGCCAATAAAAGTTGTTGAAGAACTCAAAAAAACGGGTAAAACAGAACCTGAAAGTTTTGACAATGTAACTATATTATTTTCAGATATAATTAATTTTACTGAAAAATCATCAGCACTTGAACCAAAAGTAATTATTGATGAACTTAATGAGTTATTTACTGCCTTTGATGATATTATGGCAAGTCAGCATTGCGAAAGATTAAAAACAATTGGTGATGCATATCTTGCTGTTTGCGGAATGCCAACTCATAACGAAATGCATGCAGAAAATATTCTCAAAGCGGGAGTTAAAATGTTGGAATATCTTAGAAAAAGAAATAGAACAGCAGAAATTAAATGGCAAATCAGAATTGGAATTCATTCGGGTAAAGCTGTGGGAGGTATTGTTGGTGTAAGAAAATATATTTATGATGTTTTTGGAGATTCAATAAATACTGCTTCACGTATGGAATCACATTCCGAACCGATGAAAATAAATGTTTCGGAGGCAACTTATAATATTTTAAAGGATAAATACCGCTTTATAAAGCGAGAAGACAAAGATGTTAAAGGTTTAGGGAAAATAAGAATGTACTTTTTAAAAAATTAAACTGAAAAGCTTTTATTCTTTAAATTTGCAATTAAATAAATAATTATTTAGAATTGGGAAAGGGTATTTTTAATATTGATGTAGAAAAGGTTTTTAATATAAAACAATCTGAAAAAAAATTTGTTAAACTGTTGTTTTTCCATAATTTTTTTCAGGGAATTGCACTTGCATTATTCTTTACAGCGGCAAATACTATATTTTTATCAAATTATTCAATTGACAAATTACCTTTAGTTTATTTGCTATCCGCTTTGGTTCTAATAGTTATCGGCTATACTTATTCGTATCTTGAAGAAAGATTGACAATAAAAAAACTATTGACAATTGTTGCAATAACACTTGCATTATCAGTAACATTTTTACGATTAGGGCTTGAAGTTTTAAGCGTTGCCTGGCTTGGGTTTGCTTTAATGATATGGTATAAAGTAACAAATTTGCTTGGTAATTTAGAATTTTGGGGACTTACATCAATTATGTTTGATGTAAGGCAAAGCAAAAGACTTTTTGGAGTTATTAGTGCCGGTGAAGTATCAGCAAAATTAATAGGATATTTATCCGTTCCTTTTCTTGTGCCTGTTATTGGTCATAATAATCTTATTCTTGTTGCGTCTATTTCATTTGGAATATGTATCTATTTTCTTAACAGAGTATTTAAACTAAAAGGTGATGACAGTGAAAATATTCCTGAGAGAACAACTAGGAAAAAAGAAAAACGTGAGGGACTTTTAAAAAAATATTTAAACAGTGATTTTATTGTTTTACTTTCAATATTATCCTTTTTATCAATTTTGGTTTTTACATTTATCGACTTTTCATTTTTGTCGAATGTAAAACAGCAATACGCTGATAACGATCAGGAAATGGCTATATTTTTTGGTTATTTCTTTGCCTTTAGTAAAGGGATAACCTTGCTTGTAAAATTATTTTTTACAGGACGAATTATTGACTTATTGGGTGTAAAAAAATCATTACTTTTATTACCAATCATGTTTATTGTAATCATAATTTCAATAATTATCTATACTTTTATTGCAGCAAACGATAGCTACATGATTTTTCTTTTTGCATTCTTGATGTTGATTCATGAAATATTCAGATTTGCACTTCACGAACCTGTTTTCTTTTCTTTATTTCAACCTTTACAAAAGAAAATGCGACTCTTTGGACATGCTATTGTCAATGGATTTTTAAATCCTATCGCAATAGGTATTACAGGTGGAATCTTACTTTTAGTAGTAAAAATAAATGATTCGGGAGCCAGCATGAATTTTATCAGTTACATCTTACTTGTGGTAATTGCAGGATGGATTATAATTGTAATTATTACAAATCGTCAGTATATTATTGTATTGCAGGATGCGGTAAATAATAGACACTTTGAAGGTTCAGAAATTTCAATTGAAGGAAATCTTATTCATGATATTTTATCAAAAAAATTGAATAGTTCTTTTCCTGAGGAGGTAATATATTCTGCTGAATTGCTACATAAATTTGATAAAAAGGAAAATTTTGAAAAAGTTCTAAATGGACTTCTTAGTAATCCGTCTGAAGAGATACAGCTTTATGCCTTGAAGAAGATTGAAGAATTAAAGATTACATATTTTAAAGATTCAGTTTTTGAAATTATTGAAAATGAATCAATTTCAAACAAAATTAAAGAAGCAGCAATAAAAGCATATTGCCTTCTTGATGAAAATCCTATTGAAAAAATTAATCCTCTTTTGGAACATAAAACACAGGAAATAAGAAAAGGAGCAATAACAGGATTGTTAAAAAACGGTGGTCTTGAAGCGGTAGTTCTTGCCGGACAACAATTACTCGAAAATATCCAATCTGATGAACCGAAAAAGAATATTTCTGCATTAGAAATAATGGGTGAATTAAAAATTACAAAGTTTGATAAACCTATAATTAAATTTTTAAAGTATGAGGATATAAATATTAAAAAAGCAGCAATAAATGCAAGTAGTGAAATTTTGAATAAAAAATTTATTCCTTTTTTAATCTCATTTCTACAGGATAGTAATTTTCAACAAGATGCGTTATTTGCTCTGGCAAATTTTAAGGATGATGCTGTTGATACGATAAACTCAATGGTTGGAAATGAAGAAGAGCAATTAAATACAACACTTATTTTTAGATTTTGTCAAATTTGTGGAAATATTGGTGGGGCTAAATCACATGATACACTTATTAAATTTATTGATTATCCAAACGAAAAAATTAAGAATGAAGCTTTATTGTCTCTTAAGAAATCAAGTTTTAAAGCTTCTGGAAAAGAAGCAATTATTAAAAGAAAGTTTGAGGAACAATTTGAACATGCTGTTTGGCTTTATAATTCTTTAAATTTATTTTCACAGATTAAAGATGAAGATATATCACTTTATAAATCTCTTAAATTTGAACTTGATGCAATAAAAGAAAATCTTTTTAATATCTTGTCATTTTTGTACGATACAAGGACAATACTTAAAGCTAAAGAAGGTTTGTTGTTAGGCTTTGGAGAACAAAAATCTAATGCACTTGAGATAATTGACAATATTGTTTCTGCTAAAATGTCTTCAAAACTTGCAATTATTTTGGAAGATCTTCCTCTTGATGAGAGAATTAGTAAACTGAATAATTATTCAAATGATTTCAATTACACTAAGGAAGATGTTATAAATTTTATTTTGAAAGAAAAAGAGAAAAGATTTAACAGTTGGACAATTGTTGCTTCAATTAATGCAATCAAATACTTACAAAAACCATCATCACTAGTACCTGCAATAATACCATTTCTAGAATTTGATGAAAAAATATTAAATGAAATTACTTCAAAAGTTTTAAATGCTTTTGTAGTAGAGAATAAAATTGAAGAAAAGTTTTTAAAAGAATTATTATTGCCTGATAAATTTCAATCTATTATGGAAACTTTACAAAAAAGCGAAAGCAATGTACTTATGAATATTGAGAAAGTTATTATTCTCAAAAGTACAAGTTTGTTTTCCGAAACACCCGAAAATATTTTAGTTGATATTGCAAATATAATTGAAGAAGAAAGAATAGAGGAAGGAACAGAGATATTTAAAAAAGGAGATATGGGTTTTTGTATGTATATTATTAATGAAGGAGAAATAAGAATACATGATGATAAACTCACCTTTGCGATATTTAAAAACAGAGACTTTTTTGGTGAATTAGCACTCCTTGACCCCGAACCACGCTCTGCATCTGCCACAGCTCTAAAAGATACTTTATTACTTCGCTTGGAACAAGATGCTTTTTATGAAGTAATGTCGGAACGAATGGAGGTAGCAAAGGGAATTTTGAAAATTCTTTGTAGGAGATTAAGAGAGCAAAATGAAAGAATAAGCAAGCTAAAATCACAGGTATCAGAATAAATATTGTTTTTCTTTTCAATTAAATTTATGAATTGACAAATAAAAAATAATGGATACAATTCGGAAAGTTACAATAATAGGAGGGGGCTGTGTAGGGTCTTTTTTTGCAAAGGAATTTTATAAGCACGGTTTTGAAATTGTTGAAATAATTTCCCGAAGAAAAGAAGTTGCAACTGCTATTGCAAAAGAAGTAAACGCTAAAGCTCGTTGTGATAATTTTTCTGATTTTAATAAAACTGCCGACCTTTATGTTTTATCCGTAAAAGATGAAGTGATAATGGAATTGAGGAAGAATTTTAAACTTGATAAGCAAATAATTGTTCATACTTCAGGAAGTGTTCCTATTGATGTTTTTAGTAAAACATCCAACAATTACGGAATTTTATATCCATTACAAACCATTAGTAAAAACAGATATTTGGATATAAAAAATATTCCGTTTTTTGTAGATGCAAATAATAATAAAACGCTTTTAAAATTAGAAAACTTTGCAAAAATATTTTCATCAAATGTAAAAAAAATTGACAGTACTAAGCTTCCAAGAATTCATGCAGCAGCAGTTTTTGCTTCAAATTTTAACAACTATCTTTTAAAAATAGCTGAGGAAATACTTGCAGAAGATGATGTAAGTATTGATGTGTTAAAACCTTTAGTGAAGGAAACAATTGATAAAGCCTTCGATATGGGGCCTGCTGATGCACAAACTGGTCCTGCCAAAAGAGGCGATTGTAATATTACAGACAAGCATAAGGAACTATTAAAAAATGCGGATTGGGAAAAAGTTTACACGCTCTTAAGTGATTTAATAAGAGAAGAATATAAAAATAAATAAAGTGATTAATTATTGCCGATTATTCAGATGTAAAAATTTATTAATTGTTGTTTTAACGCAACTCTTAGTTTATAAATGTTTAATCATAGATAATTCTAAATTATCATATTTTGAAACTGAATTTATCTTTTTAATGATAGCTACTGTTTTGATAACAGCCGCAGGATATTTGATTAACGATTTTTATGATGTAGAGACTGATAAAATTAATAGACCGGGAAAAAATATTATTGATGATAAGATTGGAATAAACACAGTTTTAATAATTTATACTTTATTAAATGCCATCTCACTTTTTATCGGATTTAAAATTTCTATTCAACTTGGATTGATTTTTTTATCTGCAATAATATTATTGCTTTTTTATTCAGCATATTTTAAAAGTGTTGTGCTCACTGGTAATATTATTGTCTCTATGCTTTCTGCCCTAACAGTTTTGGTCGTTTGGTATTACAAACCCGAATCTAATTTTTTTATTATTGCATTTTATGTATTTTTTGCTTTTATGACATCTCTGTTGCGTGAAATAATTAAGGATATAGAAGATGTTGAAGGTGATTCAAAAACTAATGTTAATACTTTTGCTGTAATTTATGGAATAAAAGCTTCAAAATGGGTGGCGAATATATTGCTGTGGATATTGATGCTTTCTGTTTTGTTTTTTATTGTTTTAAATTTTATATCATATTTAGGTTTTGTTGTTTTATTTCTTTTGATATTTGTTTTAATACCTCTGCTATTTTTAATGTATAAAATTCGTAAAGCAAGCATAAAAAAGGATTTTACCTATATGTCGAAAGTTATAAAACTGATAATGATAGCAGGAATATTATCTATGATTTTTTACAAACTTTAATTTCTAACAAATGATTTTAGTATCAAATTCACCAAGAAGACAAGAAATATTAAAGAATGCAGGTTTTGACTTTAAAGTAGTTTCTTCAAATGTTAAAGAAGAATATCCACAAAATCTTGCTATTGAAAAAATACCTGAATATTTAGCTGAGCAAAAAGCTTTTTCTGTTGTAAAAGATTATAAAGATGAGATTTTGATTGCTGCGGATACTATTGTTGTTGTAAAAAATACAATTTTAGGAAAACCTAAAAATGATATTGAAGCGATAGAAATGCTGAGAAAATTATCAGGAAGAAAACATAGAGTAATTTCCGGAGCTTGTGTAGTTAAAGGTGATGATATTATAAAATTTAGTGATGAAACAACAGTATATTTTAAAGATTTAAGTGATGACGAAATAATGTACTATGTTGAAAATTTCAAACCTTTTGATAAAGCAGGAGCTTATGGAATACAGGAATGGATAGGGATGATAGGAATTGAAAAAATACAAGGCTCGTATTATAATGTGGTGGGATTACCAATCCAAAAGTTGTATAAAATATTAATGAATATCAGAAGAGTGAAATGATTACTAA
>JAYEOP010000242.1 GCA_034723125.1 Bacteroidota bacterium
ATTTTTGATGAGATTTTTATTTTTTGAGACGAGGCGATGCCTTAGCATCAGTGAGTTGAGAAAGATAAAAATATCGCAAAAAGATAGGAATCTAATTTTGCAGAGTTTTCTTAGAGACACTATTTATGTGGATAATGCTGTTAGTCGGAATTGTTTATTTTTGGATTTAATCAAATAATATTGCATTTACGAAACTTTTAAGTTACCTTTGTGTTAATCAAGTAATAGCATATAAAGATTATTTTGAGGACTTTTTAGTAAAACAACCTGAAAAAGTTCAAAATAAGATTTACAAAGTGATTGAAGCGATTGAAACTTTGGAAAGAGTTCCTAAAAATTATCTGAAAGCCATTACAGGAACGAAAGGATTATACGAAGCGCGGATTTCGTTATCATCAAATATTTGGAGAGTGTTTTGTTTCTTTGATAAAGGTAAATTAGTAATTTTACTAAATGGATTTACGAAAAAGACACAAAAAACACCAAAAAAGGAACTTAATAAAGCACTTCGTTTAATGGCTGATTATTATAACGAGAAAAAGGAGGAAAAGAAATGAATACTAAAAGTTGGAGTAATATAAAAGATAAAATATACGGAGAAAAAGGAACTGAAAGGCGAGATAACCTTGAAAGAGAAATTGAACCTTTTAAAATCGGACTTTTATTAAGAAAGGCACGAGAAGAGAAGCAATTAACTCAACAACAGTTGGGGATGATAATTGATAAAAAAAGAACTTATATTTCTCGTGTTGAAAATAATGGAAGTAATTTAACTCTAAAAACACTTTTTGATATTGTAGAAAAAGGATTTGGGGGAAAAGTTAAAATATCAATAGAAGTATGATGATAAACGATGCTACAATCGAGTAGGCGGCTGACGGAGTAATCTCCGTCAGTATTCCTTCGTTAAAACTACGGCTAACAAAGTGTAGCTCTCACAATTTATCCCGCACCTTTTGGTCGGGACCACCAAGCCATTCAACTTTGTTCAGGATAAACCAAGCGGTTCGTTAGATAAAAGAAAAAATTAATTGTTTTGTTGTATAGTGCAAAATTTATTAAATTTGCGAAAGGATTTAATATACATTCAAAATTTACTAGAACGTGAAAATATTAGAACTACAGAAGTTTATACTTATTATTAAAAACAATTTTTTTTAACAAAATAGATAATGGAAATATAATGAGTGGTCATTATATTTACTCGTTATGGGCAAGGCAAGAACAGAAATTCAGGTGACAACAAATCAATTAAAATACTCTACGAACTAACATAAAAGCTATATTTTTGTAGGAAAGTAAAAAAATGCAAGAAAGTCAAAACATAGAATGGAAAGAAAAATGGAAAGATGATTATCTGAAATGGATTTGTGGTTTTGCAAACGCAAGTGGCGGAAAAATTATCATTGGAAAAAATGACAAAGGCGAAATTATTGGTTTGCAGAATTCCAAAAAACTTCTTGAAGATATTCCAAATAAAGTAAGAGACATTCTTGGCATTTTGGTAGATGTTAATTTGCATAAAACCGAAAAAGGAGATTTTCTTGAAATCATCGTTGATCCACAACCTTTTCCTGTTAACTACAAAGGACAGTATCATTACAGAAGCGGAAGCACCAAACAAGAATTAAAAGGTGCTACATTAGACAAATTTATGCTTGAAAAGAAAGGAAAAAAATGGGATGGTGTTCCCGTTCCAAATGTTTCTGTTAATGACTTAAAGATTGAAACTTTTGAGTTTTTCAAGAAAAGAGCGATAATCAGCAGAAGGCTTGATGAAAGTATTTTAACTGAAAATAACATCAATATCCTTGAAAATCTGAGATTAACTGAAAAACCATATCTAAAACGGGCATCAATATTACTTTTTCATCCCGACCCTGAACAGTATTTTACAGGTGCATTTGTAAAAATTGGTCACTTTCAGTCAGATACTGAATTAGTATTTCAAGACGAAGTAAATGGAAATTTATTTGAACAAGTAGAAAAAACAATTGATTTACTATTCACTAAATATATCAAGGCAATTATCTCGTATGAAGGCATACACAGAGTTGAAACTTATGAATATCCCAAAGATGCTGTACGTGAAGCAATTTTAAATGCACTTGCCCATAAAGATTATTCAATAGGTGTTCCGGTTCAAATAAGTGTTTACGATGATAAACTCATGATTTGGAATTACGGTCAATTACCAACTGATTGGACAATTGATAATTTAAAACAAAAGCATTCATCAATTCCTTATAATCCTGACATTTCAAATGCCTTTTTTAGAGCAGGATATATTGAAGCTTGGGGGCGTGGCACAATTAAAATTATTGAACAATGTAAAGAGCACGGATTACCAAATCCTGAATTTGAAAATACAGGGAAAGATTTTTGGGTAATTTTTAGAAAAGACATTTACAATGAAAAATATTTAGAAGAATTAAAATTAAATGAAAGACAAATAAAAGCAGTTTTGTATATAAAAGAAAAGGGGGAGATAACGAATAGTGAATATCAGATATTAAATGGTGCTAATTATAAAACAGCATATAGAGATTTGGAAAAGCTTGTAGAAGCATCTGTTTTATTAAAAAAAGGAGAAAAGAAAGGGACTTTTTATATTTTGAAATAGATGTCCGATATGTCCGATAAATGTCCGATACTATATGAAGACAGATATATTTTACGAATTGAAAAATAATGCAAACAAAATAGATTAAGAAATTTGCCAGGTTTCAAAAGTAACAGCCACAAAAGAATTGCGAGAACTAATAGAAAAATTTAATATTTTTGACCGAAAAGGAAATGTTGGTGCTGGAACCTTTTATGTAATCAATTAAATAATGAATTGGATAATAATTGGATAAATTGGATAACAGAATTAAACCCAGCCCATAATCGAGTAGGCGGCTGATATTGCTTCGTTAAAACTACGGCTAACAAAGTGTAGCTCTCACAATTTATCCCGCACCTTTTGGTCGGGACCATCAAGCCCTTCAACTTTGTTCAGGATAAACCAAGCGGTTCGTTAGATAAAAGAAAAAAATAATTGTGTTTTTGGATTAACATCTGTAAATGGCAAAAGTAAAATTACCAATTTTTCGCAAAAGTAAATCATC
>JAYEOP010000243.1:0-10010 GCA_034723125.1 Bacteroidota bacterium
CATTTTTAAATATGTTTTTAAATTTATAATATTTTGCAAATTTATGAATTGTTATATGAAATGCCAAATTGACTAAATCTTATTTTGATGTGTTGGGATTTTAATAGCGTAGAAATCTTTTTGAGATTTTTTTTATTTCCTGTTTTTTTCCAAAAAGCAAGATGTTTTTCAGCTTCGGGTAATAAAATTATTTCCATAAATCATCAATCTGCTCAATCGTTATTTTTTTCCCTTTATTGTTTTTGATGTCTTCATCACCTTGTTGAATTGTTTTTATAAAATCCTCATTATATGGTTTTTTATTAGCAATTTCAAATTTTATTTTCAAAGCATTTAGAAATGCTTTTAACGATTCTAATTTTTCTTCGCCAGGGTGTGCTATTATTACATCAGATTTATTCATAATATTAAAACATTTATGAAAAACGTGTTTTGTTTTACAGTTTAGGATTATATTCCTATTGCAAATATATGGATTTGTAAAGGTAATTACAAATGAAAAAAATATTATCTTGATTTTTTGAATGTAAATAGTGCCTCTAAGAAAACTATCAAATTTTGCAGAGTTTTCTTAAAGACACTAAATAGAAAGTATGCTGAGCTTTTGTGCATTAGTTCTTTTTTTTATGAGTTGCAAAAAAGCATATTTATAATAAATAATAAAAAAAAAGAAAAAGTAAAATTATATATCTTACTTTTTCTCTTTTAAAATCCAATATGAATGATAGTCAAATTGGATAAAATTATTTTTTAGAAATTTTATATTTCTTCAGTCTCAACTATTTTTGCTAATAACTCAGTGTAAGGAATAGAAAGATATTTGTTTCCATCATATTCTATTTCAGTGCCTGCATAGTTTTTATAAAAGACTGTATCACCTATGGATATTTCAGCATCTTCTACATTTCCTATTGCCACAACTTTTGCAAACTGTGGTTTTTCTTTTGCAGTATCGGGAATAATAATTCCGCTTTTTGTTTTTTGTTCTGTATTATCTTCTGTAATATCAAGTAAAACGTTTTGATTTAAAGGTTGTAATTCTTTCATTTTTATTTTGTTTTATATATTAAAAAATTATGCATTTATTTCTAAAAGAGTGTTAATTTTACTTTTGTCAAAACCAACAATTATTTGTCCATTAATATCTGTTTGTGGTACGCCTTGTTGCCCGCTTCTGTTTACCATATCTTTTGCGGCATTTTGATCTTTGGAAACATCAATATCGGTAAAGCGTATTTTGTTTTTTCGTAAATAAGATTTTAGAGTACCACAATAAGTACAAGTTGGTGTTGAATAAACCGTTACTCTTTTTTGTGGTTTTTCTTCTCCTTCTGTTTGTGTAAAATAGATATTTTCAAAAATTGAATTATAAAATTTGGGGTTGTTACATCCCTTTGAAATATTTTTGAAATTTTCTTTTTCAAATTCTAAAAGTGAAGGAGCTGTTTTTACATTATATTCTCCATGAATATCTCTCACTTTTGAAACATCAGCAGTAAAAAGTTTTACATCACTATTTTCTTTTATTGCTTCGTTAATGTTTTTTATTGAACATTCACTTTGCTCAGAGCCTTTTTTGTAAAGTAATAAAAATGACCTGTCAATGCTTTTAATGTTGTCTAATAACTCCTTGTGTGAATTGATTTCTTTCATAAACAATTATTTTTTCTCTGACCCTTTTATTCAATTTCAATGCCGATATTTACAGTGGCAAATTGGCAGTATTACTATGCAAAAATTTCAGTAGAGTATGGCTTTTGCTTTGCTTTTTATCATTTTAAAATGGAGGTTCCAATTCCACATTCAAGACATTTTTTCTTGTTGCAAAATTCCTTTTTTAATTGAAGAAGTGCTTGGGAAATAGCCGCATTATTATTCTCAAAGCCAAGCTTTTCCCAATTATCTAAAATACTGTTTTTTTCTGCAGGTAGCTCTTCAAGAAATGCAATTGAGCGATTTATAATATCTTCTTTGTTTTTCTCTTTTCCATAAACAAAAAGAAATGGGATTATTGTGTTGATAATAATATTTTCTATAGATTTCTTTCCAAGTTTTTTAGCGGATTTACGCTTTGAAAACTTTTCGAATTGATAATGATATTGCCAGTAAGAAGAAACTTTTACTTTATTGAAAAAATCAAAAATATCCGATAATTTTTCTGCTTCAATAATTTTAGAAAAAAGTTTGTTTGAATGAAAAAGTAAATTTGAAAATTGTGCAATTCTTATTGTTGGAAAATTTGGGGGTCGCAATCTGCTGTATTTCCAATTTGTTGACGAAATATTTTGTAGCTGATATTTTGATTTTAGAAATGAATATTCTTTAAAAAGTTTTCTTGGATAGCTGTCGGTAAAATAATTTGTAAGCATTCCTGCTTGTCCATAAAGTAGTGCTTCTACTTGAAATAATTCATTTTTGTGCTTTGATAATATTTTGAGGGGTGTTGCTTCTGCCATTTGTAGCATTGCTTCACTATTTGTTTTAAATCCAAATCTTTTTACGAGATATTGATAAAAGCTTTCAAGCCAGTCATTATTATTTTTTTCTACAATTGCAAGGATTTCTTCATATCTGTTTTCAAGTCTATCAATTATTAGTCTGTTTAGCCAGCTTGTTTTTGTAATTTTAGTTACTTTATTAATTGAATTATAACAAGGTATCCATAGTTTACTCCTTATCATTTCTTCATATTTTTCTATTAAATTTATGTCAATAATATTTGAGATTTCCAATACGGGAATGTTTAATCGTATTTTATTTTGTTCGCTAAGGTTGTCGTTAAATACAACATGAAGTATAACATTCTGATAGCCTTTGTTGAGTTGATGTTTGTGTGCAAACCAATCTGATGCATTTATGTGAATTTCAATGTTTCCTGCCCATAATGTGTTGTCAATTTTTACTTTAGCATTTAAAAAATCAGGTCCTGCATTTTGATTATGAGTGCCTTGATCTATAATTTGAATATTTTCCTTTTCTTTTGTTTTTAAATTATTAATATCCAATAATTGATATTTCCAAATAAAATGTAGTAGTTCTTCTTTCATAATTATTTTATGACTTTTTAAACTTAAAAATTGCTTTTATTTTTGCCTTTATACCGAATAGAAATTTACTTTATTACTTTTTCTCAAGTCCCCTTAAATATATTTTTTCATTTCATTTTGATAGAATTCTGCACTTTTCCTAACGTTATTTGGAAAATCATTTTCATCTTTTGGAAAAATAATTCCACGCGAAACATTTACTAATACTCCAACATCTTTGTTTAATGCATATTTGGATATTTTTTCAAGATCACCACCTTGAGCACCAACACCGGGAATTAATAAAAAGTTGTCGGGAACTATTTTCCTTATTTCAGAAAATAATTCAGGATGAGTAGCACCTGCAACAAACATAATATTTTCATCACTTCCCCATTTTGCAGATGTTTCTAAAACTTTTTCATAAATATATTTGCCATCTGTTTTCAACATCTGAAAATCATTAGAGCCTTTGTTGGATGTTACTCCTAAAATAATTACCCATTTATTATCAAATTCAAGAAATGGAGAAATGGAATCTTCACCCATATAAGGTGAAACGGTAATTGCATCAAAATCATAAGTTTCGAAAAATGTTTTAGCGTATTGTTTTGATGTATTTCCAATATCACCTCTTTTTGCATCAGCAATTGTAAAAATATTATCGGGAATGTATTCTACGGTTTTTTGAAGAGATTGCCAACCTTTGTACCCAAGTGATTCGTAAAAAGCAATGTTCATTTTGTAGGCTACACAAAGATCTTTTGTATTATCAATTATTACTTTGTTAAATTCAAAAATCGGATCATCTGTTTTCAAAAATTGCGAAGGGATTCGTTTTAAATCAGTATCTAATCCAATACATAAGTATGATTTCTTTTCTCTAATTTGTTTTGTTAATTCTTTTTTTTTCATAATTAAGGATAATAATTAATTGCAGGGCTTTCAACAATATTGCTTTTGTGTAGCTCCCTGTCGTAAATGTAAATTTTAAATTTTATAGGATTACTTTTCGCAAGAATATCATTTATCGTAAGGTCGATTTTGCCTTTAATTGCTTTGTTGTTTTTGTTTGGTGAAATTTCAATTGGCAATCTGTATTCATAACTAATGGTGTCATCGGAAAATGGATTGGGCGTTACTTTAGTGTATTGACTGTCGGTATAATTATATTCGTAATATTCAACTATCATATTTGAATAATATTCACTGCCGGAATTAAAAGGAGCTAATGTATCACTTTGTGAAAGTCCAATATCTCCATCACCATCTTGAAATGAAATTGTAAGAATTATTGCTGTGTCTAAACCCGAATTATCTGAATATATTTTGTACTCTTGAAACTCAATTAATGGTACAATATCAAATTCCATTTTATCCGAACAATTAAAAAATGAAATCATTAGCAAAAAACTCATGATAATCAGACTTAGTTTTTTAAATTTGAACTTCATAATCGAACCTATGGACTTTTTAAAAGATTATAAAAATAAGATATTTTTTGAGAATATTAAAAATTTTAATGAATTAGCTTTGGAATTATTCAAATTTCAGGCTGAAACCAATAAAATTTACAAACGATACATTCAATATTTATGCCTCAATCCTGCTGATATCAAAAGAATTGAAGATATTCCATTTTTGCCTGTACAATTTTTTAAAGAACATAAAATTTTATGTGAAGGAGTAGATTATCAAACTATTTTTGAAAGTAGTGGCACATCAAATTTAAATCCTTCAAAACATTTTATCTCTGATGTAGAAATTTATAAAAAAAGTTTGCACAAAAGTTTTGAGCTGTTTTTTGGGAACATCAATGATTATATAATTCTTGCTTTATTACCTTCTTATCTTGAAAGTAAAAACTCTTCTTTAATATTTATGGTAAAAGAACTAATAAAAGCTTCAAATGATAATCGTAGTGGTTTTTATTTATATAATTATAAGGATTTGTATTCTTTAATAAATTCATTATCAAAAGGAAAAAAGAAAATATTTTTATTAGGTGTAAGCTTTGCATTGCTTGAGTTTGCTCAAAAATATAATGTTGATATGCACAATTCCGTTGTGATGGAAACAGGTGGAATGAAGGGAAGGGGAAAGGAGTTGCCCCGAGAAGAATTGCATAAAATTTTATGTAAAAGTTTTAACAAAAAAGAAATTCAATCGGAATATGGAATGACAGAATTACTTTCTCAATCCTATTCAATGGGCAAAGGGATTTTTAAAAGCCCTCCATGGAAAAAAATTCTTATTCGCAATATTTATGATCCTTTCGAAATGCTTGAGGCAAATAAAAGTGGTGGTATAAATGTTATTGATCTTGCTAATATTGCTTCTTGTGCATTTATTGAAACAAGTGATATTGGTGTATTGCAAGAAAATAATACATTTAAAGTGTTAGGAAGAATTGATAACTCCGATATTAGAGGATGTAATTTGATGCTTGAGATGTAATTTAATGCATGAATAATATATATTTTAAAGATGTTTTGCCTTTGAATTAAAATGTTGCTACTTTTGAACTGTTGATTTAAAAAGAAAAAAATGATAATTTTAAATATTGTATAAATTATGAAAAGTTTAAGAAAAGTATTATCGGTTTTTACACTTCTGATTTTTATAGCACTAATGTCAATAGGTATAATAGGATGCAAATCCAAAAAAAATGTTGAAGAAGTAAAAATGGTTGAAACAATTCCATTTGAACTAATTGATGGAATTATTATTTTGGATGTAAAAATTAATAAAACTGTTGATGCTAAGTTTATTTTTGATTCTGGGGAAGAAAGTATGACCTTAGATCCAAAATTGGTAAAAAAACTAAAACTCAAAAATGTTGATACTAAAGAGTTGCTTGGAATGGCTTCAAGTAAATATGTTCCTATTTATAATTATTTAAGTGTTTCTCTTGGAGATTTTACAATTGATAGTATTCAAGGTGGTGCGATTGATCTTAGTGCACAAACAAAAATGCTGGGTACTCAGATTGATGGACTTGTTGGTTATGAGATTTTAAATAAATATGTTTGTGAAATAAATTACGATAAGCAAATTATAAAATTAAGTAAAACACTGGAAACAGATGTAAGTGATTATACTCAAAAACCTCTTTTTGCCAGTGATAAATTACCTGTTTTAAATAACTGTAAATCTGTTTTTCAGGATAGCTTTGAGTTAACAGGGAATTTTGTTCTTGATTTTGGTGCTAATACTACAGTTATAATGAATACTTTAGTAGCTACTGAAAATGGATTATATGATAGAATTGGTAAAAACTTCCATTCAGGGAATGTGTCCACTACAGGAAGACATCAAACACATACGGGAAGACTTAAAACTTTTACTTTTGCCGATTATACCTTTAATAGTACTGCCGTTTCTCTTGGAACTTCATATTCGGGATTTTTAGGGAAGATGGGTTATACAGGACTACTTGGTAATGGATTTTTAAAACGATTTAATACAATTTATGACCTTCCTTCAAGAAAAATATATTTTAAACCAAGCAAATATTTTAATGATAAACCTATTGTTAATTGTACAGGTATTTCTTTAAAATCAAATTTGAGTTTTGATAGTGTTTTTGTTAGTAAAGTTTATGAAAACACTGTTGGATACAATGCAGGAATCAAAGCGAATGATCAGCTTTTGAGAATAAATGCTGAGGATGTTAGTAAGTACAAATTAAATGAATTAAAAGAAATTCTAAACAAAGCCGGAGAAAAGGTGAAGTTGGAATTTAAAAGAGAAGATAAGGAATATGAAGTGAACCTTACTTTGGAAGAAATTATTTAGTGCCTCTTAGAGAACTCTACAAAATTCAAAATGATTCCTTTTGCAATATTTTTATTTTTCTCAAATCACTGATGCAAAGGCATCAGTTCATTTCCAAAAAGTAAAAATCTCATCAGAACTGAAATAAATCTAAATAGCAGAGAACCAACTCCTTCTCCTTGAAGAAGGCCAGGATGAGGTGTAAAAAAAAAGCCCCAATAAATCGGAGCTTTTTTTAATGTTTTAGTTTCAAACAATTATTTTATTACAATAAATTTACTTGTTAAATCAATGTTCTCTCCAACAGTTTTAACAATATAAGTACCTTTTCTTAGTGAGCTTGTGTTAATTCTTATATTATTTTCTGTATTCGATAATTTTATGTTAAAGCTTTTTACTATTTGTCCATTGATGTTGTAAATATATGTTTTTACATTTTGAACTTTGTCTGATTTTATTATCAAGTTTGTGTGATTTATTGCAGGGTTAGGATAAACAGTCATTGTAGCTTTTGAAATATATATGTTTTTATTAACACCTATATCTGGTGCAAGAGTTTGTGTTCCATAAATTCCCATTCCGTGAGTTGCTGCATAAAACATATATTCTGCACCCCAACTGTATTGATACAATACTTGTCGGAGCATGTAAACGGGGCTTCTGTCCATTCCATTGTTTTCTTCTGACCATGTGTTACCACCATTTACAGTTGCAAAAATACCATAATCAGTTGCAATTATTATTGTATCTTGGTTAGTTGTAAATGAATTTATTGCCGCATCATAGACAGGGAAATATGGAAGGTTACCCTGTATTGAAACAAAACTTACCTTTGAAGCACTATCAAGAGCATTGTTTGATAGGTAAACATGATCATAACTGCTACTAACATAGTTACCTAAGGTTGCAACTACTGTGTTTGGATATGAAGGAGAAATGCCCAATCCTGTTACTGTTCTGTTTGACCAACTCCCAACAAGTTCTGTTGTTATTCCTTTAGCGGTAGGGTCAAAATTTCCTCCTGCATCAAACTCATATTTTACACCTTTTATTCCTGTAATTCTGTAAAGTCTTCCTGTACTACCAACATTTCCACCAATAAAAATTGTATTTCCGTCAGGAGTATATTCTAAGCATTGTGGTTCAAAACCTCCCATGCCTTCTGAAATATGAAACCATTTTATAGTATCGATTTTAAAATCAGTAGCATTTTCTGTCATCCATACACCATTTTTGTTAACATTGTTATCGTAAGCAGCAACAAAGAATTTTGAATAAAAAACTGTGGTATCATAAGAAGTTCCAAATGTGTCATAATGTATTGTATCTTCCCACAATCTAAATGGAGTGTTGAAATTGTAATGTGATGTCATAATATCAATATCATCCATAAAGTCATTATCATCATCTTTTCCTTTATTTTGAGACCTGTTTATGTCACCATATTGTGATTCATAAAAACAAACACTACTATTATATTTTGATATTTCGGTGTAAAAACCATCACCCCCGAGTATCTCTTTTCCTGAGATTCCTGTAAGTCCGTCTTTTTCAATTCTGATACTTCCATTGTCTTGTGTTCCACCTATAATTGAGCCATCTGTATGTGCAGCAACAGCGTAAAATTGCGTGGTAATATAATTGACATTCAATGAACCATAAGTAGGATATTTATTTGTAAAATTGGTTGAAAAATAAATACCACCATCAGTAACAATGTACATTTTATTTGGTGTTGACTTTGTGTCAAAAAATATATTATGTTTATCTGCATGAACATAATATGGATTTTTTATTTTTTTGTCATTATCATTAAATTCTGATGTACTTGCTGATTTGTACCACATTCCATCATTTAGAGTGTACATATCAACACCACCAACAAATATTCTATTTTCATCAGTGGGGTCAACAGCTATGCATTGATCATATTGTCCTTGGTAATGACCAAATCGTCCGAAAACTTCCGCTTCGGAATTTCCATTTACAATTTTTACCCAATTTTCTCCATTGTCTGTTGACTTGTAAATTCCTTCCATTGCATAAGTTTGATAACCGCCTGCACCATTTGATGCTCCTACAACATAAACATAATCAGGATTAGATTGTGAAATTGTAATAGAAACTCGTGCTTGATTTGTTGAAATTATACCATCGCCAACGAGAGAGAAATTTTCTTCATCTGTTGATTTATATATTTTACATCTGTGACTTCTATAAGCAGCAACGAACATTGTGTTACCGTTTTTTTCAATATCAAATATTACTGCTGATGAATATCCATCAGGTAGTGCTAATCTTGTCCAATTATCACCTCCATCTGTTGATTTCATAAGTCCTTGTGAAGATCCTGCATAAACAACATCTCCATTGCCACAAACAATATCTTGAATATTTTCCCATTCAGTGTTGCCTGGTTTTGATGCATCTGTTGAATTAAGGAAATCCCATGTTTCTCCTTTGTCAGTTGACTTGTAAATACCTCCACCCATGCTACCTGACCTCATATTTCCACCTGAGCCACTCATAAGATTGAAATATAGTTCTCCTGTTCCAAAATATAAAGTGCCATCAGAAGCTTGGGCTATTGAGGAAATTACTAATCCACCTAAATTTGCCTCATATTCTTTTCTTTGCCAAGACTGTCCACCATTTATGGATTTGTAAAAACCTCCTGATACACCCCCAGTATATAAGATTTTTGTATTGTCTTTATCAATTACTAATGTTCTGGTTCTACCGCCAATGTTATCAGGACCTTTTATTTCCCAGTCAAGGTTAAGACCACTACGGTATTGCTTCATTAGGCTTAAATCCTTTCTTGCTTTTAAAACATATTCAGGATTTATTTCTCCGGTGTTTAAATCAGCCTTTAGTGTTTGGCTATATTTGATAGCATCACTAATGGATTGTCCTTTGTTATTAATATTTGTTTGATTGGTATTTATAAAACTATTTTTAAGCACTATGCCTGAAATAATAGTTAAACCAATAAGACTTGCAATTATTAAACTTTTAGTTTTCATAAAATTCAATTTCTCTTTACGATTTTTTAAGAATTACAAAATTATATATTTTATAGCATATACATTCAATATTTTAAAATATCTTTTCATTAATTTTAAAAATGTTTTTATTAAGAGGACTTCTAATATTTAAATGCTTTATAATTTTGTAAAAAGTACTGTTAATACAGCTTACAAAAGT
>JAYEOP010000243.1:10110-12922 GCA_034723125.1 Bacteroidota bacterium
TATTTACGAGAATATGATTATTAAAATATTCACATTACATTTATTTGCTGTTCCGAATGATAGGATGAGCGCACTAAAGGTGCTGATTCAATGAGTTTTATGCCTTTGTTGTATGCATATTTTTTAAATTCAATAAATTTCTCGGGTTTTACAAACTCCACTAAATTATAATGTTCTTTTGATGGTTGGAGATATTGTCCGATAGTTAAAATATCAAGATTGACATTGCTTAGGTCATCAATTACTTCAAAAACTTCATCATCTTTTTCACCCAGCCCAAGCATAAATCCTGATTTGCTTTTTAAAGGTGATTTTGCTGTAAGTTCGATTTGCCTAAGACTTCTTTCATAATTTGCTTGAGGGCGTACTGTTTTATAAAGCCTTTTTACAGTTTCCATATTGTGAGAAACTATTTCGGGTTTTGTGTTTAAGATTAAATTTAAAGCATCAATATCATCATTCATATCAGGTATAAGAACTTCCATTGTAATTCCCGGATTCAATTTTCTTATTTCATTAATTGTTGTTGCCCAATGCAAAGCTCCTTTATCATTAAGGTCATCTCTTGTTACTGACGTAATTACACAATGTTTTAATCCCATTAATTTTACAGCTTTGGCAACTTTACTTGGTTCATTCGAATCTAATTCTTCAGCTTTGCCGGTTGAAACATTACAAAAAGTACAATTTCTTGTGCATCTTTCTCCTAAAATTAAAAATGTTGCAGTACCATCACTCCAACATTCAGCGATATTTGGACAATTTCCACTTTGACAAATTGTTTTAAGACCATATTTGTTTACTATGTTTTTTACATTAGAATATTTTTTTCCTGTGGGTAGTTTTGTTTTTAGCCAGTAAGGTTTTCTTATTTTTCTAGGGTCTGAATTCATGAGTATTAAATTGTTTTTTTAGAAAGGGCAAAGATATTAAAAGCTGAATGAGTATCAATATTTTTTTTGGTTCTATGTCAAATACTGTGAATCTGTCTTCGACTGACGTAGTCTTACTTCGATTATACATAGCATGTCTTCGACAGACGAAGTCTGTGGCTTTAATATTTTTATCAGAATATTCCATATATAATAATTTAAATCTGTGAATCTGTCTTCGATAGACGAAGTCTGTGGCTTTAATATTTTTTCACCCACACAAATCAACATAGATCCTTTTTTTTAATAGTGAGTAAAATGTTAATTACTTTTTATAGTTTTTCTTATTCTATGATTTAAATTTGAAAGTTTATTTATAACCCAAAAAATGAAAAAATGAAAAATATTGGTTTTGATACAGAAAAATATCTTTCGGAACAAATAAGTAATATTCTTGAAAGAGTGAATAAATTTGAAAAGCTTTATCTTGAATTTGGTGGAAAGCTGTCTTATGATTTTCATGCTGCAAGAGTTCTTCCCGGTTATAAAGCAACAGCGAAAATTGATCTTCTGAAAAAATTAGGAGATATTGAAATTATTTACTGTGTAAGTGCAAAAGATATTTTAAGAGGTAGGGTAAGAAGAGATTTCGGACTTACTTATGATAACCAAACATTAAAAGATATTAGTGATATTAATGACTTTGGATTAGATGTCTCTTCAGTTGTAATTACTCGTTATGAAGGCGAAGCTTCTATTCAGAAGTTTAAAAACAAGCTTGAAAACTTTGGGATAAAAGTTTATATCCAAACGGAAATTGATGGATATCCTGATAAATTGGAAAGTGTGATGCAGGGGTATGAACTACAACCATATATTGAGTCTTCTAAAAAACTTACAATTGTTACAGGTGCAGGTGGTGGCTCAGGTAAAATGGCTGTATGTTTGAGCCAAATTTATCATGAAAGAAAAAAAAATATAAAAACAGGATTTGCAAAATTTGAAACTTTTCCTATTTGGAATTTGGAGCTTGAACATCCTGTTAATGTAGCTTATGAGGCTGCAACAGCCGATATGAAAGATATAAATTTAGTTGACCCTTTTCATAAAGAAGCTTATGATTCTATAGCAATTAATTACAATAGGGATATTGAGAATTTTACTATACTTCATAATCTTATGAAAAGAATTACAGGTGAATTACAACCGTTTGGATATCAGTCGCCAACTGATATGGGTGTGAATATGGCAAAGACCGGAATTATTGATGATGAAGTTTGCAGAGAGGCAGGTAAGCAAGAAATAATAAGAAGGTACTTTAGATATTTCCGTGAAAAAGTTGAGGGCATAGAAACTCAAGATACATTAGATCAGATGGAATTGATAATGAATAAAGTAAGTGTTAAAATCAGCGACAGGAGAGTTGTTTCGGTTGCTGACAAAGCTGCTGAAGATGCTGTTTCAAGTAATAAGGGTTTTAATAATGTGTATTGTGGTGCGGCAATTCAGCTTGCAGATGGTCAGATAATTTCCGGTAAAAATTCTTCTTTATTTCATGCAGAGTCAGCGGCAATATTGAATGCAGTGAAAATTCTTTCTAAAATACCGGATGAAATTGACTTACTAAGTCAGGAAATTGTTAAAAGCATTACAGAAATGAAGTCTGAGTTGCAAAATGGAAAAGCTAGTTCCTTAAATGTAAACGAAACAATTATCGCATTAACTGTGAGTTCCTTGACAAATCCATCTGCCACACATGCATTAAAAATGCTAAAGAAACTTGAAAATTGTGAAATGCATCTTACGCACTTACCTACTCAAGGAGATGAAGCGGGATTGATGAGACTGAAAATGAATGTTACAACTACTGCTAAACTTTTGTCATTATCACATTTTCAATAACAAAAGATTTTACTGGTAATTTACAATTAATTATTGAG
>JAYEOP010000244.1 GCA_034723125.1 Bacteroidota bacterium
GTACAAAAGTACATTCCACTTTTGAGTTCAGCTATATCAATAAAATTGGAATTTAATTTTGTTACAATTTTTACTATTTGTCCTTTAACATTAGTAATTATAATTCTATCTATTTCTTGAAGCTTATCGTAATCAATTATTATTCTCTCATCTGCAGGATTTGGATAAAGTAATATATTGGGTTGTTTAGTGTTTTTTGTAATACTTGAAAATGCAGAATAGTAATATTCACATCTGTATCTTATTGACCAATATTTATAATAAGAATTCCATTCAAATCTTTCTTCTAATATTAATTTACCATCCTGATTATAGGTATATTCTGTTTTATTGTATTTTACCCATATTTTATTGTCCCTGTCCCAATCATGTTCTAAAGCGGTTTGTATTTTATTTTCATTGGTGTATTTATAAACTTTTTTATATATACCAAGACCTGAACCATTAAATCCTTCTTTTTTAAAAAGTAACCCCGTTTTATAATCAAATTCATAAGAAAATTCAGAATCCAACACCCAGTTATTATCATAAGAATTCCAATCATATTCATATTGTTTACGAATATAATGATGATTACCATAATTGTACTCAAACCTTCTGTATAAAGAAGTATCTGTATCTGATAATTGATAAGTGGTTATTTCTTTAAGGCTATCAAAAAGATTATAATTATAAAGGTAAATTTTGTCAAGAAATATCTGCTTTTTATTATCATCCCAATCATATTGGTTCTTTCGTATTTTTTTTTCATCATGATATTTGTATTCTTCTCTGCTGTGCCATTCAAGTGAGGATGTTTTATTGCACCACCATTTTTCAGCATATTCCGTTAAACATGAAGATGAATTATAAAACCAATGATACTCCATATAGCTATTCCAATTTTCGTGATAAAAATCATATCCATAGCACTTTTTTAGAATTAAATGATTGTAATTATCATAAGAATATAAATAAACTTCACTACTATCCCAAAAATAAAGAGTGTCATTCCATTCAAAACACTTCTCTTTTTCTAACTGTGATTTTTTATTCTGTGTGAAAGACCATTTTTTACGTTGGTTCCATTTGTTAAAGTACCAGAAATACCATATAGATGAATCCATATTTCCAATATTATTATAATAATATTGAAACTTTCTTTTCATTTCAAAATAACCATTATCCCAATCAAATAAAGTTTCTTTTGTGAGTAGCTGTTTCCAGTTATACAAATAAGTGGTTTTTGCTTCCGGTCTTATAGTATCAGTAAAATAACTATAATCATACGAAATAAAACTGTCCAATTTAATATTAGTTGATTGTGAATAAACAGAGATATTAAGAAGAATAAAGAATGCAATAATTATATATTTCTTCATGTCTATTATTTTTATTTAGTTAACCAAAGTAGCAAATTTAAAAAAAAATATAACAATTGGCAAAAATTTATTTATAATTTAATTGATTAAAATAATTTGCAGTATTATTAATCTTTATATATATTTCTCATAATGCTGTATGTAAGTATTTTATTATTATTATTATTATTATTATTATTATTATTATTATTTGCATTTATAATTGTATTATTTGTTTGATTTATCTACCTTTGATTTTTTATTTAAAGTAGTAAACTGATTACTACATTTTGTTTAACTAAAATATATATTATTAAAAAATTGATAGTTTATTAAAAAATGTACTACCTTTGTTAAAATAATTAAATAGCTTGTGAAGTATTTTAAAATTCAATATAATTTAAACCGCAGTAAGCAAATAATAGTAATTATTTTACTAATAATATTTACATCGTATCAAGCTATTTCTCAGTCATATAATGTAGTCCCAGTAAGCCGGGGGAGGATTGATTTCAATAATTCTCCTCCTGTACTTACTCTTGACTTTTCTAATTTTAGTACTAACATTTTATGTGATCTTAGTGGAAAAAAAACTCTCAAAGCAAATCTTTTCAACAAAGATATAAACTTAAATGGTATTTTGGGTGTTAAACGAACTATTTATGAATCTAATATGACAAATATTAGTAATAGTTCTAATTGTTTTATTATATTACCTTCATTGTTAAAAACAAACAAATTTCATCTTTTCGCAATTGATTATAACTACTTAGACATGAATCCACCATTAACCCCTCCCTATACTAAATGGATGTATCATTATATTGTTACAACACATGCACATTTTAACTATGATGTTAAATTAATTAGTAAAATGAAGCATGATACTTTTATTACTGCTTTAGCTGCCGGATATACATATAATAAGCAAGGATATTGGCTTGTTGCTCAAGATATTGATCTTAATTTCTATAGTTATAAAATTGACAATGATAATGTTCTTTTTCCTGTAAAAAGTGAATTGAGTGGGTTGTATAATAGTTTGAATGCAAAAAAGCATGATAAATCTTATGAATATCGTCATTCATTAAGACTTTCAAATACTTCAAGCTATATGATAAACACTGTAGTTATTATTGGTGGAAGCAAGATTTTAATTAGGGATCATATATTATCAAGTTACTTTTTTGATTTTAATCCTCACAATGGCAAAGTAACATTTAGAGATACAATTGCTTATCAGGACTTTATTCATACTGGGAACAATAAGAATTCTGTAGGATTGGTTAAAGGTATAGCCTTTTCTCCAAATGATAGTTTCTTTTATCTCGGTTCAGAAAAAACAGCTTTAACTCAATATAGCACAACGGATTTAAAAAATTATAAAGTAATTATTAATAAAGAAAATAATTACGCTAACGATCTTATCTTGGCTAATAATGCAAAGATATATTTTGTAAATAAAGCGAAAAATACTAACTTAAAAACTTATGTAATAAATTTACCAAATAAAAAAGGGATGAAATGTGATATTAAGCTATTAGATGTAGTAATTAGTGATTTTTTTCCTTACACCCTTTTCGAAAATTTAGCTACCAAAATAATTTATAAAAACACATGTGAAAGGCAACCTAACTTTGATGTAATTTGTGATACTTCAAAATATAAAAAGTTCAGATGGTGCTATTTAAATGATTCTGTTTCTGGTAAAAAAGTACGCATTGATTTTCCTAACTCGGGAGAATATATAGTTACTCTTA
>JAYEOP010000245.1 GCA_034723125.1 Bacteroidota bacterium
TTACTCCTACTCATCAGATTGCCACAGTCGTTCCTCCTTCGCAATGACGGTATGGTGGAGTTTTTTTATAAAGGAGTCAACAGTATCTTGCATCCTCAAACAAATAAACAAATCACCAAATAAACAAATAAACAATTCTTCTTTGCGTCTTTGCGTGAAAATAGAAACAAACAAACAAACAATCCCTCCAAATTACTACTCCTTCTCTCTTTCCAATTTTATTCTTGACTTCAAAGGATTTTCATTTAATTCCTCATACAGTTCACGGTTTTTAATTATTTTTATGGCACGGTAAATTGCTTCTCTGAAAGAACTTTCATCAGCAACACCTTTTCCTGCAATATTAAATCCTGTTCCATGAGCAGGTGATGTTCTTATTGCCGGTAGTCCTGCTGTAAAATTAACTCCGCTTTCAAAAGCAAGTATTTTAAATGCTATCAAACCCTGATCGTGATACATAGCAAGTATCCCGTCAAATTTATTGTACAATTCTGTTCCAAAAAACCCATCAGAAGGATATGGTCCTAATGCGTTTATACCTTTTTCTTTAGCAATATTTATAGCAGGAATAATTACTTCATTTTCTTCACTACCAAGCAAACCTTCTTCTCCTGCATGGGGATTTAATCCCAAAACTGCAATCTTTGGTCTTCTGATATTAAAATCTATTTCCAACGACTTGCTAAACATTTGTAAATTTCTAACAATATCATCGGTCTTTATATTTGCACTTACATCTTTTAATGGAATATGACCTGTTTGAACAGCAACCCTTAAAGTATCACTAACCATCAACATTAAATTATTATTAACTCCAAAAGCATCCATTAAAAATTCAGTATGTCCCGGATATTTAAATTTTTCGGATTGAATATTATTTTTATTAATTGGTGCAGTAACTAATGCATCTATTTTTTTTGCTTTTAATGCATTTGTTGCAACTTGTAATGAGTTGTATGCGTACTCTCCTCCAATTTCTGTAGATTTACCAACCTCTATTTTTATCTTGCTTTCCTGAGGTAAATCATAATACAAGTTTAACCGATTTGAGTTTAGCTTTTGTAGATTTCTTGTCGTATTGTAAGTTACATTTTTAAGATTCAACATCTTAATGTAATAATTCATTAAGTTTTTACTACAAAAAACAACAGCTGTACAATATTTATAAATTCTATTGTCTATAAAAGTTTTTAAAATTATTTCAGGACCTATACCGTTGATATCACCAACGCTAATGCCAATTAATGGCTTATCTTTTAAATTTATTTTATCTGTATTCATTTTATTAATTCAGTAATAGTTTATTGTTATTCTTCAATTCTGTTTTTTATAAATTCCGATAATAATCTTACACCAATACCAGTACCACCTTTTGCATTATAATTACTTCCTTTTGAATTATAGGCAGTTCCTGCAATATCAAGATGTACAAAATCATAATCAGTGAATCTTTCAAGAAATTTTGCAGCAGTTATTGCCCCTGCTTCTCTACCTCCAATATTTTTCACATCTGCAATATCCGATTTTATTAATTCAGCATATTCTTCCCAAAGAGGAAATTCTACTAATCTCTCATAAGTATCATCCCCTGCTTTTTGCAATTCATTTTTAACTTTTTCTTCTGTTTTCATAAAGGCAACTGTTCCAAACTCGCCAATCGCCATTACTGCAGAACCTGTTAGCGTTGCTAAATTTATTACAAGTTCAGGTTTATATTTTTTTGCATAAGCCAATGCATCGGCAAGTATCATTCTTCCTTCAGCATCAGTATTTAAAACTTCAACAGTAGTGCCGTCAAACATCTTAATAATATCACCGGGATAGTAAGCATTTTGTCCCGGACGATTGTCTGTTGCCGGAATTAAACCTATTACATGAACAGGTATTTTATTTTTAGAAATAGCATTTAAGGTTCCTACAACTGCTGCTGCACCACTCATATCACTTTTCATTTCATCCATATTTGACGGTGGTTTAAGGCTAATTCCTCCTGTATCAAAAACAACACCTTTCCCTACAAAAACTATTGGTTTTTTATTAATTGCATTTTTAGGTTTCCATTCTAAAATATTAAAGGTTGGTGGATCGATACTTCCGTAATTTACTGCTAACAAGCCACCCATTTTTAAAGATTCAATTTTGCTTTTGTTCAAAACATCAGTTGTAAAACCTGCCTCTTTTCCAACTTCCACTATTCTTTTACTCAATTCCTCAGCAGTAAGAACAGAACCCGGTTCATTTATCAAATCTCTTGCTATATTTACACTATCAACAATATTCATAATTTCTTCAACCGTTGCGTTGCTAATAGTTTTACTAATTAAATTTATAGCCTTAAGATTTAGTTCCTTTTTCTTTGTTTTGTATTTGTCAAAAGAATAAGCCGACAACAGCAAACCTTCAAGATAGGAAATTACTTTGTTGTTTTTACCCAAAACTTGAATCTCAATTTTTTCTTCTTTTTCTTTTTTAATCAATTTAAACAATTGAGAAGCAGCTATTCTATATTCCTCTTTATTTTTATGCTCTTCATCAGATTTTTTTGAGATTACTTGGATGTAAACTTTCTTTTGTAAATTCTGTAGATAAAAAAGAAAGATTTCTTTTTCTACATTATTAGCAATGTACTCCTTTTCAATATCCGAAAAGTGATAATCTCCAAAATCCTCAATAATTTTTTCTTCATTTTGAAAAAGAACAACTACTTGAGAAGTGTTTTTTGATCTTGTTTTTACTATCTTTATTTTATAAGTCATATTATTTTTTTTTGCAAAATTATATAAAAATTACTGTTTCCTAACCCAGATAAACTGGAAAAGAATAACTGCCCTAGACTTCGTCTGTGGCATTTTTTGTCCTTTAGGGATGTTCTTTAAATATTTTTTGCCAAAAAACACACGAATATTAGAAATAAGATACTAAGTTTGCTTCTT
Source organism: Bacteroidota bacterium (assembly GCA_034723125.1). Classification (NCBI taxonomy): domain Bacteria; kingdom Pseudomonadati; phylum Bacteroidota; species Bacteroidota bacterium. Next base: position 2,934 of record JAYEOP010000245.1, read on the forward strand.
ATTTTTGTCAAATAAATTTATTGTCAAAAAATCAGTTCAATGGATAAAATCATAAAAAAGAAAAAGTACGGACAACATTTTTTAATTGATAATAACATTGCTTTAAAAACTGTTAAGAGCCTTAGCCTTTTACATAAATCATACAATAACCTCCTTGAAATCGGT
>JAYEOP010000246.1 GCA_034723125.1 Bacteroidota bacterium
TACATACAATATTCTTAAAATAGTAACATCCCAACCCAAATAATCAGCAAGTCCACCTAAAACTCCGACAAACATTCTTTCATCTAATGATCGTTCTAATTTTTGATTACTCATTTTATCTCCTTTGTCTAAATATAACATATTTTTTCCACAATAAAAAATATATTTCATAAAACAATAAAAAAAACACGAAAACTTTTATTATGCATTCGTGATTTTTCTATTTTCTTATATTTTTATATAATATTTATATATTTTCTTCCGCGATTACGACTAATATCAACCTTTCCATCTGCTTTTGCAAATATAGTATCATCACCACCACGACCGGCATTTGTTCCCGGATAAAATTTTGTTCCTCGCTGTCTAACAATGATTGATCCGGCTGTTACCTGTTCACCACCAAATCTCTTTACACCAAGATATTTCGGATTACTTCTTCGACCATTAGTAGTACTTCCCTGTCCTTTTTTATGTGCCATAAATATTCCCTTTATTTTGCAATTGCTATTTTATCAATTTTAATTGTAGTATAATTCTGTCTATGACCATTCTTCTTTTTATAACCCTTTCTTCTTTTTTTCTTGAATACTAAAATTTTCTTATCTCTACCATGGCCAACTACTGTTGCTAATACTTCTGTCTTTTTTACGAAAGGAGTTCCAACTTTTACCTTTCCTTCATCATCTAATAATAATACAGAATCAAATTTTAATTTTGTTTTCTCTTTTTTATCTTGTAAAGGCACATTTAATTCATCACCTTTTTCCACCTTGAACTGTTTTCCACTTATTTCAACTATTGCATACATACTATTTTTTATCTCCTTTTTCTCAAAATATTTTCAAGTTTAAATTTATAAATTAATTAATAGAAAGTCAAGTTTAATTAGTGTTTTTGTTATTTTTTTGAATAGTTTATCATTCCTATCCGTTTTTTTCTTTTTTAATCATAATTTATATTCCACAATTATGATTAATAATCTCTATTTAAAAACAATTCTTCCTTCAATCTTAGAATCTATTACTTTTTGTTTTTTAACAGCTTCGATAAACACATTTCGGTCAATCAAATCGGTTTGATTACTGTTTTCAACAGTTATTCCAAAATATTTATCTAAATGATCGAAAACATAATTATTTGTTACAATTTCATATTTTTTATTTGCATCTATCTTTGCTCCGTTTACCGACACTTCAATAACTTTATCTGTTTTTTTATCAACAATTATTTTCATTCCGGATTGTTGAACACTGCTATTTTTTTCAATTATAAAATTAACTAAATTAAGCAGTTCTTTACCTGTGATTTCAAATGTGACTAATGTATTCTCAAATGGTGCAATTTCCCAAATATCACGAATTTTTATATCACCGGCACTTAAATTTTTGCGAATTCCACCATTGTTTGTAAATGCAATATCAGAATTTGTCTTATTTTTCATCGCATCTGATAACCAATTACCGATATTCGATTCAACTCCACCTTTTACCCAATCACTTTGTAATTTTCCAATAACTATATCCATTTTTTCTGCAACTTTATTTTCCCACTTATCAACCACTTTTTTTACATCAGCTGAAGGTTTGATTTTATCAGAGACAACCTCAATTAATTTGTAATGAAATTCTGTAATATCTTTCTCGTCACATGAAAATCTAAATTCTCCAATATATCTTCCATAAGAAGCCGTTTGAACTATTTTTGTATTCCCTACGATTTCTGCTTCATCTAAATATGTATGACTATGTCCACCAACAATTAAATCTAATTCTGGAACTGCTTCAGCTAACTCTTTATCTTTATTTATTCCAATGTGTGTGACGGCAATTATCAAATGTATATTTTTCTTTTTTAATTCTTCAACTATTTCCCTTGTCGTTTCAATCTGACTGGCAATTTTTAATCCGGCAAGATTTTCGCTCAAAGTCAATCCCGACAAATCATCAGTTGTAACGCCAAGTATCGCTATTTTTTGTCCGTTGAATTCATAAATTTTATATCTTTTTAATAGTGCTTTTCCTGTTTTTTCATCTAATACATTTGCTCCATAAATATCAAATTTAGCTTTTGGAATCAATTCTGAAAATTGTTTCCAGCCATAATCAAATTCATGATTTCCGATAGTAAAAAAATCCGGTCCAACAGCATTCAAAATTTCTATCTGAGATAATCCTTTTGAAATTGAGCTCACAGGAGTTCCTTGAAAATCGTCACCTGCATTTATTTTCAGTGCTTGCGGATAGACATTTTTCAATGAATCTAAATATGCATCAACATAAGCATAACCGCCTACAAAATGATTTTTGGGATTATGTCTTACAGGTTTCCAAGATGTATTGTGTGCATGTATATCATTCCAATGCAATATTACAATCTCTTTTTTTTCTGCCTGACCACAAGAAATTAAGATTAACAGTAGTGTAAATAAAATAATAATTTTTCTCATTATAACTCCTCTATTTGTTTCTTTTTTTCATCTCTATGTAAATTACATAATAAGATTTAAAAAAACAAAATTATTTTGCTTATTTCTTTGATTTTATTTAAAATTATTAAGCTTCTGCTTTTTTGATTGTTTCAATTACTATATTTGTCATAATTTTCATAACATTTTTTGACATAGGAACAATATCTACACTGGGAAACATCATACTCATTATCCATGGCTTCATTTTCATAAAACGAAGTGTTGTTTTGCCATTTTCACGGGCGACGATAATACTTTTAGGCATCATCACTCCCATATCATAACTCATTTCAGTTATTACTTTATGTGATTTCTGAGCATTACATATTTCCACAATTCTATATTCAAAATCATCATCTATTTTTAAATTTTTCTTACTATAGGATTCCCTTAAATTATGTATTGTTACCACTGAAAACTTATTTTCAACAGCAGTTTCTGTTAATTTTTCCATTACCAAATCATAATCAGCCATTGTTGTATATTTCTGTGTAATATCACCTATCAACCATTTTGAAATTAATTTTTTCATGACAATACTCCTCTTTTAAAATTACATAAATTACTATCCTAAAAAACACTTACAATTATAGCATATATTTTTTGAAAAACACATATAATTTT
>JAYEOP010000247.1 GCA_034723125.1 Bacteroidota bacterium
CATTGATAATTAGCCACGAAGGCTCTAAGACACTAAGAATCACAAAGTATGAAACAATTCATTATGGAATTATTATACTATTGATTTTCTTTATGTTATCACAACTCGACATTTAATAAGTTTCCGAATGTCAATTCTTTATATTCAAATGCGAAACTTGAGGCACTAATTATTAAAAATAATTTTCTTAAAAAATAAATTACTACTTTTGTAGTTGTTATTATTATTAAAAAAATCTTGTTCTATTTAAGGATTAGTAAAAAAGACAAATATCATTTTTAAAATAAAAATAAGAAAATATTTCCTTAACCCAATTAAGAAATATCTTAAAATGGGTATATCACCTCATAAATTGAGTGTTGCAATTGTGTCGGGATTTGCTTTTGGTATTTGCCCGCTATATGGTTTTACAACTTTCCTTTGTGTTGTTTTTGCATTTAGCTTTCGATTAAATATGGCTGCAATTCAATTAGTAAATTATTTATTCTGGCCTCTTCAGATATTTTTAATTCCTGTTTTTGTACGTTTTGGGGAAAAGTTATCTCATTCTTCCGAAAAATTTCCTTTTTCTCCAAGAGAAATAAAACTTATGTTTGAAAATGATTGGATTGATGCTTTAAGAATTTTTGGATTATCTCTCTTTCATGGCACTCTTACTTGGTTAGTATTTATTATTCCTTTTTCAATAATTTTGTATTTTATTCTGTTGCCTTTTCTTAAAGGAGTAAAAAGAAGAATATTGGAGATAAAGGCAAATAATTCACAAAACAATAATATTGTCAAAACTTGAGAAAGTTGTATCTTCGAAATGATTTTTGAACTGAATAGAATTGCTTATTATTCCAATGAATTTAAAAGATAATCAGAAATATTTATTTTTAGTCTATATCTTACTTTCACTATCTTCTTGTAGTTCGTATAAAAATATTACCTACAACATTTTGAAACCTGCGGAGATTACAATTTCACCTGAAATAAGTTCAGTTTCTCTAATAAATAATATTTTCCCCACAAATCCTGATTCTATTGCGGTTTTGACAGAATATCCCGATAACATGAATATTAACCAAGTAGCTTCTGTTGAATGCTTTATGGGATTATACAATAATTTACTTGAATCGGAAAAGTATAAAAGAATAGTTGTTCCTATTTTGAATTTTGATGTTGTTGAAAATATAATTGATTGGAAAGCATTAAAAGAGATATGTAGTTTTGATACTACTGATGCTGTAATAATAATTTATGATATTGAGCATTTTATTTTTTCTAATTATAATGTTGATTACATTGATGAAACGAATAGAGCAGATAATAACATTCTTTACACTGAATATCTTTTTGTAAAAATAACTTCCAGTTGGATGCTTATTAATCCATTTAATAAAACGGTTATTAACTTCTCAACAATAAGTGATACAATTACTTGGAGCGGTAAAGAAAATAATTTGGGACAAACTATTGAAGAACTTACCGATACAAATTCTGCAATATTGAAAGTAGCGAATTATAATGGAATGCATTATTGCAAAAGAATATCACCATATTGGAAAAGCGTAACTCAGGAAATTTATGTTGGAAATAATACTGATTTTATAAAAGCATATCAACTTGCCGATTCAAATAACTGGAAAGCAGCAGCGGAAATATGGGAAAAATATGTAAATTATCCCAATGTAAAAATTGCTAAAAATGCAAGACTTAATCTTGCTATTTCCTATGAGATGAGAGGAATACTATGGAAAGCAAGGCTATGGAGTTTAAGAACTTATAGGGAGTTTAAAAATGAAAGAGCTTTTGAATATTCAAACTATCTTTTTAACAGAATGAAAGACATGGAAAAAATCAAAAAACAAATGCCGTGAAGAAGTCCACAGTACAGGATACAGGATGCAGGATACAGGATGCAGGATACAGGATGCAGGATACAGGATGCAGGATACAGGATACAGGATGCAGGATGCAGGATGCAGGACTCAGGATTCAGGATGCAGGATTCAGGATGCAGGATTCAGGATGCAGGATTCAGGATTCAGGATGCAGGATGCAGGACTCAGGATTCAGGATGCAGGATACAGGATGCAGGATGCAGGATTCAGGATGCAGGATACAGGATGCAGGATGCTGGATGCAGGATGCATGTATATATTAACCGAAAAAGTACCAGTAGTATTAACCGAAAAGTATCCAGTTAAAGGAACAAAAACACAATTAATTTTTTTTTTATCTAACTAACCGCCAAGACCCGCTTGGTTTATCCTGAACGAAATTGAAGGGCTTGGTGGTCCAGACCAAAAGGGGAGGAGTAAATTGTGAGAGTTGCACTTTGTTAGCCGTTTTTTAACGAAGGAATGCTTGTCCGTATGGATCAGCCGCCTACTCAATTAGCATTTGTTATTTATTTATTCTTTAATTCGTTAATTTCTTTTTCTGTTAGTCCTGTTATTTCACTTATTAAAGATACTTCTAATCCTTTTTCGAGCATTTTTATAGCATCTTCAATGGACTTTCTTCCTTTTTCATATCCTTTCTCCAAAGCATAAGTAAATGAATTATGCAAATCCCTAATTCTCCTGAGTTCATAGTCATACAAGTCGGGATTATCAATTTTATATTCTTTTGTTTCAAGTTTATCAAATATATCATTAAATATTTCCATATTCAGATATTGATTTCCATTTTCATCAAAAAAATCATCTAACCTTTTATTAATCCACGATTTCATTTGACAAGTTTTTAATTTTATCTTCTGTTAATCCTGTTATTTCACTTATTAAAGATACTTCTAATCCTTTTTCGAGCATTTTTATGGCATCTTCAATCTTTCCTTCAATCTTTCCTTCAATCTTTCCTTTTTTATGTCCTTTTATTTCTCCTTTTATCTCTCCTTTTTCGAAATATGTATTTTTTATGTTAAATATATCTCGGTAAGCATTTACACTTGCTTCGTATTGTTTGTATTCATCGGGTTTAAGTTTCGCAATTTCTGCCGTTTCAAAAAGTCTTAAAAATATTTTTTCTTTCAATTCAACAGGTATTTTTTCAAGTTTTGGCAAGTTCTTTAAAACAAACATCCACTTATCAAAACGTGTTT
>JAYEOP010000248.1 GCA_034723125.1 Bacteroidota bacterium
TAAATTATAAATTTTAAGCTTAAAATATTGGACATCTCGGTAGCCATATGCTTTTCTTTTCAAAACTTTAATCTTATTATTCATTCCTTCAAGAGGTCCTGTTGAAATTCTATAATAAAACCAATTATAAATACCTGTTCTATGAGCCAATAGTAAATGAGCAAATTTTTTCATTAGTTTTATTCCAGAAGCTATTGCTTTTGCAACCCAAGAACCTAAAAACTTTTTTGCATCTGTTAGGTTAATCCATACAGGTTTATCAGCTAAAGCATTAGTTGTTTTAAATAAGCCACCTGTACAACTGCCTACATATATGGTTTTAAATTCATCATCCTCAAAATTATATGTTTTAGGATCAACCTCAAAACACTCAACCCAACCTTTGCCGGTACCCCAATCACCTGGTGGTGTTCTCCAAGGACCTAATTCTTTCCAATTTGTATAATACTCCTGACCTAATAAATTTATTATACTAATAATAACTAAGATAACTACTAAATATATCTTTTTCATTTTAGTTATTTTTAATTAATAATGAATTTTGATAAATATATGTTCTTTTTTGTTTGAATTTGTAACAGATAAAGACCTTTTGAATAATCTGAATTTATAATATAGAGGTTTTTCTTCTTATTATTTAATTGCTTAATTAATTGTCCATTATAGTTATATACCTGCATCGATAATATATTCTCTTTAATGTTATCAATAGTAATTATTGAGCATGATGATACAGGATTTGGAAATACGAAATTCAATTTTTCATGGTTATTTTTATTAATTCCAATATGTTTATAAGCGGCACTAATTCTAATATTATCAATCATCCAACCTTCTTTATTATTATTTATACTATCTGAATGAAAGCTAAATCTAAAAATAGCTGTTTCTGCATCCTGCATAAACTTATTTTCACATTTAAAGTCACAATTTAAATATTCCCATTTATTTATTGAACCACTCAATAAAGGCTTAGTATTCCAATTAAAATATTTCCCTGAATGATCACTAATCAGATTCAACCATGTCAATCCATCATCAAATGATACTTCAATCATTCCAAAATCGTTTAGTGAATCTGAATTAATTTTATACACAAAGGATATATTAAAAAAACGAAAGATGAATAAAGTATCCTTTTTAAGATTCATTGTAATATAAAATTCAGAATAATTATTTACCGGATAATAATTTATTGTATCTGTTAAAATAGCATTTGGTAATGATATTGCTTTATTGAATATTATTTTTGATGGGTTTCCTATTTGCCAAATATTTTCTTTTTCGGTAGTATCAATATAAATCATTGAATCTGGTTCGTCAAAGTCTAAAAAAATATCAATAAAATCTTGTGCACTCAAATTCAAAGAGAATAAAATATAAAAATTAATAATTATAATATTTAACCATTTCATAACTTAAATTTTAAAGAGTAAAACAGAAGGTTTTTTAATTTAATTTCGTACAAATATACATCAAATTTTTCAAAAACCTATTTTTTTTTAATATTTCAACGGTGAGGGTTACTCGAAGAAAACACAGAGTGAGAATTGTGTGGTAGTAACTTGTGTCTCGTCCTGAATTTTGATTACATTGTTTCATGACAAATCCTTAGTCCCCATTTCACAATCTCCATCTCAACAGAATAAGGAAAGTATGGTTTTTTGAAATTTTATTTTTCTAATATATAATTATTGTTTCTTGATTGTCTTTCGACAGCATCTAAAACTTTTTTTGTGTGAGTAAGCAAAGTCCCATTATTATCCAAACGTGTATTCAAATAAGATTGAAGTTTTAATAATTGTTTAGTATCTCTTTCCGTCAAGTTAGTATCTTGCTTTAACATGTTCAGTTTCTGGTCCCAGTTATAATTTGTATCTCTAACAATAGTTGACAATCTCTTATTACTTTGGACCAAAGCTTAAAAGGCATGAAATTGTTAAAATAAATATAAAATGTGTTTTTATAATATTAATAATTTAAAGTTTAGTATTTCTTTTGATGTTTCATTGATAAAAGACAGTATATAAACACCTTCATTTTGCATATAATATCTTAAGTCAAGTGTTTCAGAATCAATTTTTAAATCGTTAACAATTTGTTTTCCTGTAATATCAAATACTGAAACAGTATAATTTGAATAATAGCTGTTTAACTGAATGATGGATTTGCTGTTTGAAGTAATAAGATGCAAAGGATACGTATGAATATGTTCATCAATATTTGATATACGACCAATAGAAATATTAAACATAATATTATCTATCATTATTCCTTCACTTTCTAATTTTCTATTGGCAACAAATTCAAAATTAAATAATAAAGTATCGAAATCATCTAACCAATTATCTATTGAAAGAATAACATTACTTGTTCCCAATATCCCCACGTACTCTTGCCAATCATTCATGCCATTATAAATAGTATCTTCAAAAAATGAATAATGCCAGGTTTTTCCCTTATCATTTGATATTTTAATTTTTAGATATTCGTTGATTGAAGCATCAATTTTATATTTTAATCTAAAATTGCAAGCATCTATACGACCACCGTGATCGCGTATTGTTTTTAACCCTTTACGGTCAGCGGTAAAAAAGATTTGAAACGAATATGTACCTGAGTCATTTTTCATCAATGATTTATCAGTATAAATTGCATGAGGGCGCTCCATATACCTTTCATCGGTTTTCAGGTAATTGAAACCACCATCAAAAAACTTTCCTTTTGGTTCGCCTATCCGCCAAATATTATCAGTAGTATCCAAAATGATTTTGATATTGCTATCCCCAAAATAGGCAGTAGTATCAAAACCCAACCATCCTCGATATTGAAAAGGTTGAGCAGTTACAGATGTTGAACCTATAATCAATAATGTTAAAAACAAAAGCATTATTTTTTTCATTTGTTTACAATTTTAAAAGTTTAAAGATATAGTAAAATTCTTCTGTATTACAATTTCCAACAAATATACATCAAATTTTTCAAAAACCTATTTTTTTTTAATATTTCAACGGTGAGGGTTACTCGAAGAAAACACAGAGTGAGAATTGTGTGGTAGTAACTTGTGTCTCGTCCTGAATTTTGATTA
>JAYEOP010000249.1 GCA_034723125.1 Bacteroidota bacterium
GTATTACCCTGAAATTAAGAAATCTTTGACCTGAATTCAATTCGCTATGAGCAAATAAAACCGAACCGTCCGCTGTTGCATTTTTTCCTGCTATCACTGCATAACATGCGTAAACGGAAGAAGATGAGATTGTTAAAAATATCATCAATGTAATAGTAAAAGCTAATTTTTTTTTCATGTGTTTGTTTTTTTTCTTTCAAATATAGAAATAGTAATAAGTAATGTAAAAACGAATAATACCGATAACATTTCAATCCAATATTTCCATGGTTCAATCCATATTTCTTTAAATACATCCCAACGACCTAAAATTTCAATAAAATTCCAAAAAATAATAACTGTGGGTATTGAATAGCGTAAAGCATAAGCTAATTTTTTAATCTTTATTAGTTTTAAGAATAAATAAAGAGACCAAAGCAATGAGCCAAAAGCCACGATATAAGTAACAGGATGCCTGTCGCCAAGAATTGTTTTGTCATAACTTATTAATAAAACCATATAAAAAGTCCATAATATCATTATGATTTCCATTGCCGAAGTTAATGCAAAAGATTTCTCCTTATTTATTCCCGTAATTGCAGGTTTTTTTATTTTAAATAGTTTCTGCCACCACCTAAAAAATTTACACTGCGTTTTACCGTTAAAAAAATAATACAAGAAAAATACAGCAAGAAAACCAATTGATGAGGGCATTATCAGATATTCGGGTTTTGTTACTATTTCGCCATTTTCAATAATCGGACTTACATTATATTTTTGAGCAATATAAACAAAAGCAAATTCAATCCAACCTGTCCAAATTAATAATCCTGAAAATATTCCGTAGAATGTTGCTTTTGCTTCGTTTTTGTTTTTTACTCCCAAAATCAGCAAAACAACACCAATTATTCCTAATAAAAATGCCGCCAAAAACACATATTCATGTCCAAATACTTTTTCCATAATTATCATCACTGCATGACCGAGGGGCATTGTAAATAATACAATTAAAAATGCTGATATTCCTATAAATGGTTTTGTTACTTTCATTTTTAGTATTTTTAATAGGTTCAAAATTAAAATAGTTTTTCACATTACCAAATTATAAAATTATCTTGCTTTATTCCCTACCCTTAACATTTCCAAACTACTTAGTGCCTCTAAGAAAACTATCAAATTTTATGATTTCTAAGATTTTTGACCTGCCTTTGCCGTCAGGCAGGTGAGATTTTTATTTTTTGAGACGAGGCGATGCCTTAGCATCAGTGAGTTGAGAAAGATAAAAATATCGCAAAAAGATAGGAATCTAATTTTTTTGCAGAGTTTTCTTAGAGACACTACTTAAAAAAACAAAAGAATAGTTGTAATATTTATAATATTATTTAGATTTGTAGTTTAAATATATAATAAAAGCACATATATAAACGAATGAATACCATAGTAAATAATTACCGCAAACCGTTGATTTTATTAACATCCCTATTTTTTATATGGGGATTTATCACATGCTTAAACGACATTTTAATTCCCCATTTAAAAGACCTTTTTGAACTGAATTATACAGAAACAATGTTGATACAATTTTGTTTTTTCGGGGCATATTTTATAATGTCTATACCTTCGGGTTGGATTATTGGTAAAATAGGATATAAAAAAGGGATAGTACTTGGGTTGATTGTGACAGGAATCGGAAGTTTTTTGTTTTATCCGGCTTCAATACTTATTTATTATCCTTTATTTTTGTTTGCATTATTTATTTTGGCTTCAGGAATTACCATTTTACAAGTTGCTGCCAATCCTTATGTTGCTATTCTTGGAAAACCCGAAACAGCTTCAAGCAGATTAAATTTAACACAGGCATTTAATTCACTCGGAACTACAGTTGCACCAATTTTTGGTACTTATTTAATTTTATCAAACGTTTCAAGCAGTACAGTAGAAAAAGCTGAATCAGTTCAATTACCATATATCGGGTTAGCAATTACACTTGTTCTTATTGCAGTAGTTTTTGCTTTAATTAAATTACCTCAAATCAAAGATAAAGACATACAATCAACAATTAGTAATGATTTACAATCAAAACGTAAAAGTGCATGGGCTTATCCTCATCTTGTTCTTGGTACAGTTGCTATTTTCTTATATGTCGGTGGAGAAGTATCTATCGGAAGTTTTCTAGTAAATTTTCTCGGAGAATCAAACATTGCAAATATTCCTGTGTCGGAAGCAGGAAATTTTGTTTCGTTTTATTGGGGTGGTGCAATGCTCGGACGTTTTATCGGTTCGGCTGTGATGCAAAAAATCAAGCCAAACAAAGTGTTAACTTTTAATGCTGTGACTGTAATAATATTGATTTTAATAACAATAACTTTTACAGGGAAAATATCAATGTGGGCAATTCTTTCTGTTGGTTTATTCAATTCAATAATGTTTCCTACAATATTTACTCTTTCAATTAAAGGGCTTGGAAAGCATACAAGTCAGGCGTCTGGTATATTATGTATGGCAATTGTCGGTGGTGCTATTGTGCCTTTGTTACAAGGATTTGTAGCTGATAATATCGGGCTACAATATTCTTTTATTGTTGCGGCTCTTTGTTATGTTTATATTTTCTATTTTGGATTAAAAGGCTATAAAAAACAGTTAGTTTATTAATGTAATTTTATGAAACAAAAATCAAAATTTCGCAAACTGTTAGTTTCTTGCTTTATTTTATTAGCATTGGCAAGTTGTACTCAAAAAGAAATAACAATAAAAGTCAATGTAAATCCTTTCAAGGTTCAACGGGGTGATACAATTACGATTGAAATTGAATTGAGCAAAACAAATAAAACTGTTCAAGCTGTTTTGTTAAAACCCACAATTGGAACTTCCGAATTGATTTTGAAAAAAGTGCAGGGTAAACCGGAGGTTTTCAAAGCAAAAGTATTTTTGGATAATGATTCTCCGGAAGGTTTATACGCCATTCACGTTTGGGCAGGAGATAGAGAAAAGCCGTCAGCAATTGGCAAAGCAACATTTCTTTTGGGAAAAATGGTTGTTGATTTCTATTATCCTTCAACCATTGATACAATTAATCCCGATAAAGATATTTCAG
>JAYEOP010000250.1 GCA_034723125.1 Bacteroidota bacterium
TTTTCCGTTACCTTTTCCCTTTTAATTGTACTAATAAGTAATTGAATAATTTTTTTATGAATTTTGATATGAAATTATTTTGATATAAATTTGCAGTAAGATTAAAAAATAATGACAAAAAACAAACGACATACAAATTATCAAGGATTTACCTCTCCTAATTGCTTTTTAATGGGAAATTTAAACATTACTAATTGTACTTTTACCAACAACACTGCATCCAATAATGGTGGCGGAATCTACATTAACGAATCCAACCCCAAAATTTACAACTGCACCATAGCAGATAATGAAGCTGACGGTGATGGTGATGGGGTTTATTTTGACCCCAGCACTTCCGAACCTTTCTTCCATAACACAATTATTTACCACAACAATGGGGATGATGTGGATGAAAATGGCTTTAATCCTGATCCTCAACAAAATGACAAATATTATTATTGTTTTATTGGAGATTTTGGTAGTGATTATGTACCATATAGCAACTATGATAATAATCCTGAATTTAAAAACCATTCAACAGGCGACTACAGGATTTCCTGCACAAATGGTTCTCCTTGTATTGATGCTGGGGATAATTCTGAATATGATGCAACTCTCGATGATTTATCAACTAATGATATCAGGGGAAGTGGATATGCAAGAGTAGTTGATGGGGATAATGATGCTTCAGACATCATTGACATCGGGGCTTATGAATATGAATATAGCGACTGTGATGGAATAGCTCAACCAACTTATAAACTGACTCCCAATGATTCCATAGAATCAGAGATTGGTACGGGAAACCTGATCATTTATCCAAATCCGGCAGAAAATTGGTTTTCTATCCAACTTTATTCTGATAATGAAGATATTGCTGATATATATCTTGTTAATTCTGTTGGGAAAATTGTGATGGAAAAACATATTGATTTAATTGAAGGGCAAAACTATTTTCAATTTGAACGAAATCAACTAACATCAGGCATCTATTTTCTGCAAATTAAACCTCAAAACTTAAATGTTGATACAATGAAATTGATATTTAAATAACACTATTTTGGGTTCGGGTAAAATTCCCGGACCCAATTTTTTATGAAAATCTTAAAATTTACATATTGGTCATTGTTAATACTTCTGCTTTATGCATTAAGTATACAAAATGCCAACGCCCAATTAGAAGCCAAGAATTGGTACTTTGGACTGCTAAAAGCAATGAAATTTGAAAATGACAGTGTTATTAAGCTCTATGATAGTAAAATGCCATCTCGCAGAGGTGGAAGTTGCATTTCGGATAAAAATGGGAATCTGTTGTTTTATGGATGTAAAGTGGGAACAGGAATTTTGTACAATAAAAACCATGATACATTAAAAAATAGTCCAGGATTCTATATATCAAGTGCTGCTGATCAAACCCCCATTATTATTCCCATGCCAGGAAATCCTGATATCTATTACCTGTTTACCCTTATTAGGCCCCAGTATGATATTCCTGATTCCGTAAGAGGATTTTGGTATCATATTGTGGATATATCCAAAGACAATGGAAAGGGAGAAATGATACTGAAGAATCAAAAAATATGTGACAATGTAACAGAACAAATATCTGCCACTTTTCATGCCGATAAGAAGTCGGTCTGGATCATGGTCAGGGAGTATAATACCAACAATTTTAAAGCATATTTATTAGGGAATACAGGATTAGATACTACACCTGTTTTTTCATCAGCAGGTACTATTATTAATGATATAGATTGGTGTACAGGGCAAATGAAATTTTCAGTATCAGGAAGTAAAGTCGCTAATATCATTTCCGGAGGAACTATGGTAGATATATGTAATTTCGATAATAAAACAGGAGAAGTTACAGCAGGTTCGACAGTGTATTTTGATACAAATTATGTAAACCAGTCTCTTCATCCGCTCCATGGATGTGAGTTTTCTCCAAATGAAAATTTCTTGTATGTTTCAACATCTGGATTGCCTGGCCGTTTGTTTCAAATTGATATTTCTTCAGGTATCGAAAGCATTATGAGAAATTCAATTGATACTATTTTTGTCAACCCAGGAGACAGGGATTACTACTGTCTTCAAATCGGAATTGACCAAAAAATCTACATTGCAAGATCCGGATATTATTTAGGCTGCATTAACAACCCTGATAAAAAGGGAATTGTTTGTGATTATAATGATTCTGCGATATATTTTTCGCCTCCTGGTTTTGTAAAAATGTCACTACCTACCTTTCTCCAATCCTACTTTTACCTCCCTGATATAGAAATCCGAAACACCTGCTTTGGCGATAGTACAAGTTTTACTATGCATGAAACCTCCAAAATAGATAGTGTTTTCTGGGATTTTGGGGATAACAGTTATGCATGGACAGATTTCTCGCAAAGTAAATTCGGCAAACATATTTATGCAGATACAGGGGTTTACAAAGTCATTGCTTATGTTTTTCACAATAATTTAACAGATACATTGGACAGGGAATTCAGGATAAGCAATTATGCATTCGCAGATTTTAGTGTATTGGATAGTTCCCAATGCTTATTGGATAATGAGTTCCATTTTTACGATACCTCATTTGCCATAGATGGTAGCATGACCTACGAATGGGATTTCGGAGATAGTACCGGCTCGTTTCAGCAAAACCCTGTAAAGTCATTTCTTCTTTCAGATACATTTAATATTCAATTAACAGTTACTTCATCTTATGGCTGTGAAACATCAATAACCAAAGAGCTTTATGTACAGCCAATGCCGGAGGCTAAAATAAACATAAACGATACAGCCCAATGCTTCAACGAAAACAACTTTAGCTTTTTTAATCCACAGGATTCATTAAATCCTGCCGGTTCAAAAACATGGTATTTCGGAGATGGTAACACTTCAAACTCAGACACGGCACAACATATTTATTCAATTGCAGATACTTTTAATGTGGTTTTAATTGAGGAAACAAATCATGGTTGTAGCGATACTGCAACAAAAGAAATTATTGTACATCCAAGTCCTGTTACAGATTTTTCGGTTAATGATTCCGTTCAATGTTTTAATGAAAATAGTTTTCAATTTACAAACC
>JAYEOP010000251.1 GCA_034723125.1 Bacteroidota bacterium
AAAAGCAAAAGACATACTAAAATTATTTTTTTCATATTTTTTATTTCTCCTTTTTTTGCACGAATACACGAATATTTTTTTGTATTTTCTTCATAACTCATTAGTGAATTATTGGCAAGTATCAAGTATCAAGCATCAAGCATCAAGCACCCAACCTAATATCAAATTATTTTGTGGATTTCCGTTTTTCATTGGGTAAAATTAAGTTTGTATATTCGCTATCCCAACTTTTATAAAACATTTTATGAATTATTTCTGCAACGAATTTACTTTCGAAAACAATACCCATATTTCTGCTTTTATAAAAGTAATCTTTTGCCCAGTTAGAAGTTCCAAGCCATCCATATTGTTCATCCACCAATAAAAATTTACAATGTTCGACACGAGAATATGGAATCTGTCCACCGCTCCATTCCGGAATTGTAGTGAAATGTATTTTAACATTTGGAATCATTGCTAAACTATTTAAATATGGCAATTTTGATTTTCCTTTGCTCCAGTCAGATAAAATAATATTTACATTTACACCTCTAATAGAAGCAGAGCGAATTGCATTATCTAATTTTGAGTAGTATTCATTTTTATCTTTTACCGAATAGGAAAGTAATTGAATTAATATTTCCGATTCCGCTTTATCAATTAATTTTATTATCTCATCTTCGTCCCAATTCATTCCGGAATAAATTAAATTTTTCGGACTAAAACTCGGATATAATTTTATCTCTTTTTTTGTTCCGACTTCCAAAGTAATTGGGTTTTTTGAATTGATCATTTGAATAGTATTTTTTTCAAAATATTTTTCTATTGAATCTGTTCTATCATCTGATGCAATTTTCCAATCTAAATCAAAAATTAATCCAAACATCTGTGCAAGTTTTTCATTCTTAATGTTGAAGCCAACTTCGTGAATATGTTTTAATGCTCGCCAATCAAAATTTTGACTTCCAATAAATAGAATTTCCCGATCAACAAGTATATATTTTGTGTGTATCACTCCACCAATTTTATTAAAATAATTAGTTGCTCTTACTTCAATATTTTTTATTTTATTCAAATCGTCAAGTGGTTGCGGATATGTTTTTTTCATTTTTGCATCAACGAGAAAACGAACTTGCACTCCTCGCTTTGCGGATTTTTTAATTTCCGATAGGATGTCTTCAAGTGGTTCACCCGCTTTATTTGAAACATAAAAACATTCAATCTCAATAGAATGTTGAGCCTTTTTTATTATTTCCATCCAAACTTCAAAAGTGCGTTCAGTTTCATCTAAACCAAGATCAGTTTCTATAGGAACACTCTCAACTATTTGATATGTTGATTCCGATTGTGCAAAAAGTGAATTATAAAAAAATAATGTTGTGGTTAGAATGACAGAGAAAATTATTGCTTTAAAAGATTTCATTAGAAATTCCTTTGATTTTATATTTTAATTTAAGATAGTCAAATTATTTCATATTATTTGAAGTGAAAAACCGTTTATTAAAATTCACATCGTAAGTAATAGATTTATATTCCATAGTAGTTTGTGTGTTTTCCTGATGATTTTTCATGACCATTTTCATTGGTGTGAGAATGTTTTCAACTTTTTGAATATCCTGTAAATACAATGATTTTAATAATTTTTTATCTCCATCATAGTAGTCAATCTGAATAGGAAAAAAATCGGACACTCGTATAAAACATACTAATTTGCTATATGAAATGTCATTATTTTTTTTTGTTAGTTTTACCTTATAACAATCATTTCCATTTATTTTCACTGTTTTTATAAATTTTGGAGTATAATCTTTTTTCCAACTATCTCCGGAACTCATATCTTCATAAGTAAAATCCGAACCCTCAAATTTTTGTTTTTTTGCGTGTGAAGCAAGTTTTCTAACTCGTCGTGTTCGTTGATTGTATGACCAAATATTGTCAGAATAATCGGTCATCAAAATTGCATTTCCTCTTACTCGCGATGGTTTTTTGTATCGCATTAATGAATTTTTGCCGTCATTGCTAATGAAAGAATCATATTCGAAAGTTCTTGTTGCACCGGAAGATGTTTCAATTGTTTGTGTCATTACGGCTTTAGCATTTTTTTGGTTCATCATAGAAATCATTTTATTTAACAATTGTATTCCGCTTGGTGCATCGGCAAAAATAATTCCACTGAATATAAGTATTGTAAAGAATATTCGTTTCATTTCATCTCCTTTTTTTTGGCAAACTGCCAACTCCCATAAAATTAAAATTATCTATTTTTTCTTTTGAATAATTGTCTTTAAGAATTCCATTAAAAAACATTTCCATAGAATATTTCTTAATTTTTTCAATATCAAAATGTTTTCTCTGAATAAAATAATGCAGGGCAATTCCATCTAACGAACTAAATAGCAAAAATGTAAAATATTCCTTGTTTATATTTTTCAACAAGCCCTCTTTTTTTCCAGCATCTATAATTGGTACTATTATTTTATATAGATTTCTTAATATCTCACTTAAATCTATTTTTGAAGATTGTTCCAAATCTTTCCTAATTGCGAAAAGCATGATCTCCATTAGAATAATTAATTGATGATAATTTTTCTCATTTATGGATGAAAGATAATCAAAAGTGAGGTCAAAAATCTTTTCTAACTTTTTTTTGGTGGAAATTTCTAATTTATTTAGTTGCTTCCAGCCGGAAAATAAATCTTTGAAAAAATAATTTAACATCTCTTCAAATATTTCCTCTTTACTTTTGAAATACTCATAGATTGTTCCTTTTCCAATATCTGCTTGTTTGGCTATTGAAGCAATTGTTCCTTTATTTATGCCGTCTTTTGCAAATATTATCACTGCAGAATCAAGTATACTTTTTCTTTTGGATTGACTTTTTTCTTTTGGACTCATAACTTTCCTCCTATTCCGACTGACTGCTCGGTCAATATATTAGTTAAAATATTTTTAATTGTCAAGTTTTTTTTGTAGCACACGGATTTCACGCAAAACTCACAAAGAAAGAATAATTCACCACAAAGAACACAAAGAACACAAAGAACACAAAGAACACAAAGAACACAAAGAGTTAGCTAAGGTGGCTCG
>JAYEOP010000252.1 GCA_034723125.1 Bacteroidota bacterium
GGGTGAGTCAAAGAAAGTTGCTATGAAAATAAATGTTCAATTTCAACTTTTTATTTATTAGCGATTCCATAATTTGAGTTTTTGCTTCTTTTATACCTCTTTTGTGTTTTCTCCTTGAGGAGAAATTATAAGGTAAAAACTCAAATTATTATTTTTATGTTTTAGTACTTTTGATTTGCTTATAAAACCAAAACCCTGTCCATACCGTCATTGCGAAGGAAGAATGACTGTGGCAATCTGATGAATAAGAGTAGGATGCTTTCTTTACTACCTCTGCTAAAAAGCCCGAGATTGTCGCGGTCGTATCTCCCTCACAATGACGACTTTATGGGTTGTTGCTGTAGGGATTGTTTATTTGTTTATCTGGTGATTTGTTTATCTGTTTTTTCGTAACACATAACTCTAAGTACTTTAGGCACTTTAAGTACTCTAAGTACTTCTTTTTGTTTATTCGTAACACATAACTTTCGAAGCGAAGCAAGTCCGTAGGATTACCTTTTAGTTTTTACCTTTTAGTTTTTACCTTTAAGTACTTTAGGCACTCTAGGCACTTTAAGTACTTCTTTATGTTTATCCGTAACTCTTAATTTTTCACTTTTAGTTGTTAGCTTTTGCCTTGTCTTGTCTGCCTTGTCTTAGTCCTGTGATTCAGGATATCGTACTTTCCTACTTTTATTTTCTCATTAACACATTCTTTCATTCATTTCTCAATAAATTTTATTACCTTTGAAAAATAATCTTTGTTAATATTACGTTTTTTTTATTAAACTGTTTGACAAAATACTTTATAATTAATGCCATATTAAATTGATATGAAATTTTTAAAAAACGAAAACGAAAATAATGAAATTCAGATAAAAGAATCTATTCCTGGTATTAGCCATAGAACAATTGAAAAAATAAAAAAAGCATGGGAAGAATCAGGTAATGCACCACCAAAAATTAGAATGGATATTCCTAAAGAGGATGAAGGTTTATTAAAACAAATAATGCAAGATTGTATTTTAGAAAAGGGTGGAGAACTGACTAATAAATCCAGAATTGTTCATCTTGGGATGATTTATCTTCATTCTACAAAGGAAGGTAAAGAAAAAATTTTAAATATACTTGCTTCTGATTTTGATGTGGATATTGAAAAACTTAATAAAAGTATAAAGGAATTAAAAACAATAAAAGATGAGAAAAATTTAATAAAAGCTGAACTAAATCTTAGGGAAGCACTTGTACCACCTGTTACAAAATTATTAAGACAGTTTATTACACTTCCGAATGGTTTTATTTTTT
This sequence comes from Bacteroidota bacterium, assembly GCA_034723125.1. Lineage (NCBI taxonomy): Bacteria > Pseudomonadati > Bacteroidota > Bacteroidota bacterium. The sequence continues at coordinate 1,285 of JAYEOP010000252.1, forward strand.
TAAAAGATATGCGAAGAGAGATTTTAAAATTAGAAAAGAAATTTCCTCGCTTTAAAAAGTTGGATATTGATATAAAAAATTTATTAAAAGGATATTTTGACATTAATCTTTTAGATTTAAAAGAAATAACATGGAATTCTCCGGCTGCTTTATTAGAAAACCTAAAAGAGTTTGAAGCTGTTCATGAAATAACATCATGGAAAGCTTTAAAATATCGCTTGCATTCTGATCACCGTATTTTCGCATTTATTCATCATAGAATGCCTAACGAGCCTTTGGTTTTTGTGGAGGTAGCACTCGTTAATGGAATTGCAGGTAATATCAATAAGTTGCTTAATGAAGATACTCAAGCAATTGATCCTGAAAAAGTAGATACTGCAATTTTTTATTCAATTTCAAGTACACAAAAAGGTTTGAGAGGAATTAATTTTGGTAACTTTTTAATAAAGCAAGTTGTAAATAAGCTGTCAAAGGAATTGCCAAATTTAAAATGTTTTGCTACTCTTTCTCCGATTCCTAAATTTATTGATTGGTTAGGAGAAAATATTAATACTAAAGGTGCTGATTTTTTTACTAAAGAAGAATCAAAAAAGATTAGACGAATTGCACTAAAAAGAAATACAATTGTTGCTTTTCTAAGAATTTTAAATTCGGAAAAGTGGTATGAAAACACTAAAAAAGTTGATGCAATAAGAACTCCTTTAATGAGGCTTTGTACTCATTATCTTATTAATGAAAAAAAAGGAAACAAAACTTATGATCCTGTAGCTAATTTTCATTTGCGAAATGGAGCTAAAGTTCAGCAACTAAACTGGCTTGGAGATATTTCTCAAAAAGGTATAGAGCAATCCGCAGGTATTATGGTAAACTATTATTATGAAGTGTCAAAAATTGTTTCAAATCATGAAAGTTATATTAGCGAAGCTAAAGTACATGCTTCAAAAGCTGTGAGAGATTTATTAAAGAAGTGAATAAAAAAACAAAAGGAATAACGTGATTAGACTAATCACATAACATTATTGAAATTTTGAATATGAGAATCATTGCCGATACCAACATTTGGTATGAGTTAGGACATAATGAAGAACTCTTTAATAAAATTAAGAATGAACCAATTTGCCCAACATATACTAATATCTATGAGCTATCAATTTCTGAAAATGTTGTTCAAAAAGAAGAATATGTAATACTAAACCACAATCAATTTAATTAAAAAGAATCTAGTATTATGCCGATGGATTAGCATGTTAAGAAAATTTATTTTCTGTTACATGATAACCTTTCGGTATAAGAAAGGCAATTCAAAAGATGTTTTACTTCAAAGACAATGTTATTCACCAACCACCTTTTTTTTATATTGCTCAATTAAACTGCAACTATGAATTTGATGTTATTAAGGAAACTGGAACATTATTGCAATTTACATCAGATTTTGCATATGGTGACAGAATTCGACAGGATAAAATAAATGAATATTTTAAAGGTGTAAGAATGCATAAGGCTCATTCCGAAACTTTATCTGATTATTTTAATAACGAAGCTGTAAAAATAAAGTCAAAAATCGGAAACAAAAAAGAACATCGAAAAAGGGATACTACCGATTCTGTAGCTGGATTTATCAACTTCATTGTTAAATCAATTACAAAAAATGAATGTGATATAGTTGGTCTTGAATTACGAACAATTGAATTGCTTTTAAGGGCTCTGGATGAATTTTTTGTTACAGTTGAACTTTCAACAATGAAAATCCAACCAAATGATTGGAGAGATTTCGGAATATTGGGATATGTTCAGCCTGGTGATAAATATTGGACTAAAGAAAATAGATGGAAAAATATCATTAAAAATGCTGGTTGTGCAGATTATTTATATTGATTATTTGTTGAGTTTTATAAGGTTGTTTTATACAACTTGTAATATACACTATTCAAATTTACGATTTTATTTTAATAACCCAAGCATGTAAATTCACAAAAGCTGTCAAATAAACAAATAAACAAATAAACAAATAAACAGTTTAATAAGGAACAGTTGCACTCAATATTATTTCATAAGGATATGGAATATTTTGAGATGCTGAATCTGCCCATTTAAAGTCATAAGCATAACTTTCTCTTAGGATTGTTCCGCCAACTGCAATCATAGTGGAAAAATTTGACATTTTTTGAACATCATCTTTATACTTTATGTCAAAGTATAATATTTCTCCCTTTTCGGATTTAAAAGAATGCATAAAATTTTCTCCTCCTGTAACAACCTCTGACTTATTTTCTCCGTTTTCAAAGTATGTTACTTTGTATTCAGATGTTAATCCTTTTACGGAATATTTTATTTCTTTCGGATCTGTATCTTTTTCACAAGAAATGAAAAGAAGCATTAGTGAAGCTATTGTTAATAATCCAAGTATATTTTTTAAGTTTTTCATAATCATTATTTTAAAATGTTGAAATTAAAATTTGTTTATTGTTTTATAAATTTACTATCATGTTAATATAAAAAGCTCTTCCCGGCTCATAAATATTATCATGACTACCCAGCATTCTTCTGTTTAGGTGCTCGTAGTAATCATTGTCAAAAATGTTATTGATTCCACCTGCAAGAGTTAATAATTTGCTGTACTTATAAACCAATCCAAAATTAGCAACTGAAAATCCGGGAGTGTTCTTTTCACCGTAAGATTCTGATATTTTGTTTTGCTCAGCAACTATTCTGTAAGATACTCTTGGTATCAATTTATCATTGAACATTTTGTAATGTAACAAAATATTTGCTTCAAAAGGAGGTATTTCTGATACAGGATCATTTTCAATAGTAGTAAGCTTGCTGTAAGCTTCCCCCATTGTTCCTTGAGTATAAGCAGCAATTAGTTGTCCTCCCATTTTGAATTCACTAGGAGTTGAATAAGTAAATTCAAAACCGCTAAACATTACAGCATCTTGTGAATTATAAAATTGTTTTACACCAAGAACGCTACTTGTATTTTGTTTTACATAGCTTGGTGGCACTTCTTTGGCGGCAATAAAATTGGTAATATAAGAATAAAATAAATTTACTTTAAAACCACCAATATCTTTATTTGTGTATTCAATATTTAGGTCGGCTTGATTATTAGCTTCGGGTTCTAGTAATGGATTTCCAAGATAATCGTATTGGTCGTATCCAACGGGTAGTAATCTGATAAATCGTTCAACCATTCCAGGGCTCCTAACTCCTCTACCTAAACCTAATCCAACTGATATATTTTCGCTAAGTTGTTTTGATAATCCAAGGCTAAAACTTAAGTTTGTAAAATTTGTATTAACATCATCAATACTTTGCTGAATAGTATCCTTTCCTCCTTTTACAAATTTATAAACATTCATATCTTCTGTTGTTCCTCTGTTAAAGTCAACTCTTGCCGCAGTAATCAATTCAATAGTTCCAAATCTGTTTGAATATTCTACAAAAATTCCGTTGTTTTGAATGTTTGAATTTGTCCAAATGTCTTCAACTTTTATTGGCATACCCATCGGAGTAGGAGGCATAACATAGAAGTTTTTTGTTCTCGTTCCGTCTTTGTCAATATTTTCGTAATCTGTTCCAATAAAAAGTTTGCCGTTTTCACCAGTATTAAGTCCTATTTCTGCACGACCACCGGTATTAGTAGGATCAATTGCTGAAATAGCAGCTACTGTGTCTCCAAATGGTTTTTCTTTATTATCCATAATGTGTTCAACCTTTGAACGATAAACTTTGATTTTAATATCTGATATTTTTTCTGAAAGATTTTTTGCAGTATAATCAATAGACATTATGTTTGTATTATCTTCACGTTCATCCATAGGTAAAGCAGAGTAATAAACATCTCTTCCGTGTGATTCATTGTAGGAAAGTAGTATTTCTTGATTTTCAGCAGGTCTGAATCCTAATTCAGCAGAGTGATTCCATTTATGAAATCCTGAGCTGATAACTTCTCCACGTCCATCAGTATAATCATCGTATCTGCTTTGAGAACCTGAAAGACTAAAATAAACACGATTATTTCCACCATAAACTTGTAGGTGTTCTTTGTCTCCATCCCAATTGCTTTCGTAACCTTTTACAGCACGAGCGTGAACTTCAAACTTTTCTGTATTAAAGGCTTTTGGTTTTTTTGTAATAAGATTTATAACTCCTCCGAATGTGGGTCCATAACGTAATGTATAAGGTCCTTTAATAACTTCAATTGTTTCAATATCTTCCATTTCTACATGTGAAGAAACAGGGTCCATTCTATTAGGACATCCTCCTTCAACTCTTATTCCACCATCAAGAATAACATTTAATTGGTCAAATTTGAAACCTCTTATTACGGGGTCAATTGCAGAACCTCCTTTACGAACACCTGAAACATTAGGTACTTGTCGTAATAAATCTCCAACATCCCTTGTTGCTTCTTGTTCTAAGGTACTTTCTAATATTTTTGTTTTTGTGTTTGAAAATGTAACCTTTCTGCGTACGTGTATTTCAGTAGGTGAAAGGATAATAGAACCTCTTTCAAGATAAAAATTGAGAGTAATCTCTTTTCCTGAGCTTACACTAATAGTTTTTTCTGCTCTTTTATATCCTAAATAAAGAACTTGTATTTGGTATTTCCCCGGTTTAACATTTTTTATGACAAAATAACCATCATTATCGCTTGCATCACCAAAATTTGTAGGAGTTAGAACAACATTTGCACCTATCAATTTAGTATTGTTTTCTTTGTCAAAAACATATCCCTTGACTATTGATTTTTGAGCATTAGCAAATGAAAATACTAAAAGTAGAATAAAGATTAAGTAAAGTTTTTGTTTCATAATTTTGTAATTTTTTGTTTGAAATTTATCTATATGTACAATTAAAACCTAAAAGGTAACCAAAAAAAATGACTTTTTTTTAAAATAATTTGTAAGGTGTTGATATATAGCATATAGTAAAAATATTGTTTTTGTGAAAAAATCCTTTTTTTGTGAAATTTTTTATTTTTTTTTAAAAATGTGATACAATAAAAGTGAAATAAAATAATTAGAAATTTAAATAAATTGAGTGCAAAGGTAAAGTCAGTTTGACGAAATATGTACCTCTATTGCACTTAAATTGTATTTATGTGTATTACTTAGTTTTTCTATGTGATTTACTTAGTTGATTTAATTGTTTTAATTAATTATTATAAAAAAATTAAAATTCAAGGATATTATTTTTTAAGGCGAATTTTACTAATTCTATTGTATTTTTTATCTTTAATTTTTGTAATAAATTATGTTTATGCGTTTCAATTGTTCTTATATTTACAAATAATTTATCTGCAATTTCAATATTGCTTAATCCTTCGATAACAAGTTTTAAAACTTCTTTTTCTCGTTTTGTTAGTTGTTCGTAATCTTTAACCGAGTCATTTTCATTATTCTTAGCTTTACGCAAAAAATATTTTTGCATAATAGTGGATATTGAATTGCTAAAATATTCTTTACCGGCAATTATTTCCTTAATTGCTTTAAACAGTTCCTCTTTCGAAGTTTCTTCTTTTGGTAGGTATCCGTTTGCTCCGGCTCTTATTGCATTAAATACATATTCTTCCTTAGTATGCATTGACAAAACAAGAATTTTACTGCTTATATTTTCTTCTTTAATTTGTTTAATAATTTCAATTCCTGAAATTTCTGGCATTGAAATATCCATTATAACAACATCAGGTTTTTGATTTCGTATTTTTTGTAAAGCTTCATTAGAATTGCTTGCTACATCAATTATTTCAATTTCTTTTGCACCTGAAAAAAGGGATAAAATTCCATCTCTAAATATTTTGTGGTCATCTACTAATAAAACGCGTATTTTTTTCATTCTCAGTATTTAATTTTGTTAAATTAACTTTTCATATTTTGAAATTGCATTTAAATTTTAGCTTTTTAATGGTATCTTAATAGTAATTTTTGTTCCTTCGTTTATTGCACTTAGGATAGAAATATTACCATTAAGTATGTTTACTCTGTCAATCATATTGTTGATTCCGTTTCCTGAGCTTTTGAAGTTTTTGTTATAATTAAATCCAATTCCGTTATCTTGAATGATAAGTGTAATTTGTTCATTGTTACCTAAAAATTGTACATTTATTTCACTTGTTTTAGCATGTTTAATAACGTTATTAAGTGCTTCTTGAGATATTCTGTATAAATATCTTTTTTGTTTTGGATTAATATTTTCGGGAATTCCATGACTAACGTAATCAATTTTCTTATTATTTATTGATTCTGTTTCGGTGCAAAGATTTTGAATAACCGTTTCAATTTCTATCTCATCTAATGCAACAGGCATGAGGTTATTGGATATTTTTTTTACTTCATCAATTGTGTTTAAAAAATGATTTTTTATGTTCAGTATTTCTTCTTTTATATTAGGCTGAGACTTAGAATAAAGATTTTCTAATTTCATCTTTATTGTTAATAGATATTGTCCTAAACCATCATGTATTTCGCGTGATACTCTATTCCTTTCAATTTCCTGACCATCAAGTAATGCTGTTAAACGTTTTTCTTTTTCTTCTTTTAATTTCTTTGATGAACTTGCAATTTCTGCAAGGTATTTTGTTTCTTTTTCAAGCTTTATTCTTGATTTTTGTGATTGATAAAAAATTATAAATAGTGTAATTAAAACGATTGCAATTACTAAAGTGAATAGACTTGTTTTTAATGCGTTTTTATAAATAGGTCCTGTAATTTCCGAATATGGAATATTCATTATTATTGTCCAGCTTTTATCACCGAGAAATACTTTTTTGAAAACAGCAAGACTATATTCATTATGTGCAAAATCTATAATTTTGCCTGAACCTTCATCTTTTTGTTTTATTGCTGTAAAAAATGAATGAGTTGAATTTATATGCTCTTGAATATCTTTTTTATCAACTTTTTTCAAATTTTCATCAGAAATAAAATTGGTTAATATGTTGTCAATGTTTCTGTTAAGTAATGATTTTTTATGATGAGCACGGATAATGTTTTTATTATCAAGCATCCACATATAGCCATTTTCTCCAACAATAAATGAGTCAATATATTTTGAAGAAATATTTTCAATTTCAATCATCCACCTTAAAATACCTGTAAATTTTTCTTGATTAAAAACAGGACAAGATATTGTGAAAGCACTGTTTTGTATATGATTTATAAAAATATCACCAACTATTATTTCTCCTTTTCCGGGGTTCTGAGAATATAAAATACCTGTTTTACAGTAGTTCGGGCATTTTGAACTTGTATCCCAATTTGGGATTTTTTTAATAATTTCTCCTTTATTTTTTAACAATAATATTGCATTTATATCTATTTTGTGAATATTGTAAAGGTTTTGTAAAAAACAAAATTCATTAATATTGGCAGAACCTGAAATTGTTCTTTTTTTAATTACAGGATTATTTGATAGTGATAATAAGTTTTCGGAATATTTCGTAACAAAACTTTCAATGTTTAATGCTGATATTCTTGTTGTGGTAAGTAGTTGCTTTTCCCATTGGTTTACTACAGATTTTTTGTATTTTAAATGATTTTGTATTGAAAAAAAAATCGTAAAAATAATTAGAATAATTAAAATAACTAAGGATATATAAATTCCTAAGGAACCTTTTATCTTATAATATTTTGAATAATCCTTCTTCATTAGAGTTTCATATTTTTCAAAAGTATAAAAAAATAAATTAAAAAGATAATTAATTTCATGCTACTTTTGGAATGTCTAATTTTAACAAGAAATTTTGGTTCTATGTTAAAGATTTTGTAATTTTACATTTTGTTAAAAATAATAAATTATTATTTAATTAAACGATAAGTATCAATGAAGCTGATATATCAGGGGCAACCCAAAAACCAAATTGATTTAAATTATCGTAAATTATTACAAATAGTAAATCCTTCAACAAAAGACGAATTCTCGTTATTGCGTAAAGCATTTACCCAATATAAAAGTTCGATAGAAAAAACAAAGGCAGATAAAAAAGGACATAAAGTTCCGGAAATTGCTGAGATTGTGATTGAGCAACTTGCATTGAATCCAAATTGCGTAATAAGTATAGTTGTTTATTTAATTGTAAAAAATAATTTCATAAAAAAAGAAGAGGTTGAAGTACATTACAACAAAGATATTGATACCATTGTTTCAGGTTTAATAAGCATATCTGAACTTCAAACAGACCATGCAAGTATTCAAACGGAGAATTTTATTAAACTCCTCCTTACATATACAACTAATGTAAAGATAATTTTACTTAAGCTTGCTGAAAGATTGATGAGAATGCGATATCTTGTTTTTGAAAAAGAAAAAATAAGAAGAGAGATAGCTACGCAAATTTATTATTTATATGCTCCCATAGCTCATCGTTTAGGATTTTATTACATCAAACAAGAAATTGAAGATTTGTATGTAAGATATACTGAACCAAAGAAATATAAAATTATAAAAAAGAAGATAAAAGAAAGTAAAGTAAAATATGAACAGTTTGTCAATTCTTTTATCATGCCTTTAAAGTTAGAATTTGATGAAAGGAATATGTCTTATTCTATAAAATGGAGAACAAAGTCTATTCATTCTATTTTAAAAAAAATTGAAAAGCAAAATCTTGATTTTGAAAAAATATACGATATTTTTGCCATAAGAATAGTACTTAATTCAAAGAAAAAAAATGAAGTTGCTGATTGTTGGCATGTATATTCAATAATTACAAATCGTTATAAACCTAAGCCTGAAAGGTTGCGTGATTGGATAACAATTCCAAAAGAATCAGGTTATGAATCATTACATACTACGGTTTTAGGATATGGGAATAGATGGGTTGAAGTTCAGATTCGTTCAAAACGTATGGATAATATTGCTGAAAAAGGTATTGCAGCACACTGGAAATATAAAGGTGGTAAAGCAGAGAAAGAATTTACTAAGTGGTTAAAAAATATTAGAGAAAAACTGGATAATGGTATTGCAACAAGTATTGAGCAATACGATGGATTTGAGCCGGAAACAGAATTGAATGATATTTTTATTTTTACGCCTCGTGGTGATTTGAAAAAATTACCCCTTGGCTCAACAATTCTTGATTTTGCATACAGTATTCATACTGATATTGGTAATAGTTGTATAAGTGCAAGAGTAAATAAAAAAGTTGCTCCATTAAAATATGAATTAAAAAGTGGTGATAGGGTAGAAATTGTAACGTCAAGAAAGCAATCACCAAAACCTGATTGGATGAATTATGTTTTTACTTCTCGTGCTAAGTCTAAAATAAAGAGAGCTTTAGAGGAAAAAGAGTATAGTGATGCAGAAACAGGAAAGGGAATACTTTTAAGAAAAATTAGAAATTGGAAGATTAAATTTGATGATAAGATAATTGTTGAACTTTTAAAATACTATAATTTAAATACTTCACTTGCATTGTATTCAAAAATTGCAAATGAGAAAATAGAATTATCGGAAATAAAAGAAATTCTTCAAAAACCTAAAAAGAAAGGTTCAAAGAAAAAGAATTTGGAGGACATTAAAAATCATCTTGTTACAGAGAAACCAAAAGCTAAAGCCAAGTCAAAAGATGATGTATTGCTTATTGATGATGATCTTAAAGGAGTGAATTTTAACTTAGCAAAATGTTGTAATCCAATTAAAGGTGATAAAATAACCGGTTTTGTAACCATTGGAAAAGGTATAACTATTCACAGAAAAAATTGTCCAAATTTAAATCACATGCTTGGAAAGTATCCTTATCGTGAAGTAAAGGCAAGCTGGAGTGATACCAAAGAAAGTATTTCTTTTGGTGCGTCAATAAAAGTAATTGGAAGCGATGAAGTAGGGATAATAAAAGACATTACAGAAGTTATATCTACAGATCTTGCGGTAAATATGAAATCAATAAATGTTGATTCAAGTGATGGCTATTTTAATGGTAATATTAAATTAGACATAAAAGATACTTCACATCTTGATGAATTGCTAAAAAAGTTGCTGAGAGTAAAGGGTGTTACCAAGGCTGTGAGGGTAGAGAGGAAGAGGGGGAGATGAAAAGAAATTTAAATAAAAAGTATGAAAACCACAAAACAAACAGATTATAGGGTATTACATTTTGTAAGGAAGAAATCCCAATTAAAGTCTTCTTTTATAATAAACCAAATTATAAATCATATCAATTTTATTCCATCTATTGCATATAAATTTGAAAAGTATAAAGAGGGTCATGAAAGAATTGAATGGAGTTTTGATAAAGAAATTGAAGAATTAAATCTATCTCTTTCAGAAAATAAATGGGATAAGATTTTGTTTAAGTTTTTAAAAAAAATTACAAGAAAACAAGCTACGATAATTAAGGAATATATTGAAAAAAGAAAAATCAATATTCTCCATTTTCATTATGGTACAGATGCTGGAATGTTTTTATTAATGTTAAAAAGAGTGAATTTGCTAAAAGTAGTATCCTTTTATGGCTATGATTGTTCCGATTTTCCAAACCTTTATTTTGGTTTGGCAAAATATTATTTGCAAAAAAGAACATTCAAATATGCTGATAAGGTATTTGCAATGTCAAAAGATATGCAAGATGATCTTATCAAACTCGGCTGTCCTAAAGATAAAATTATTGTACATTATTTTGGTAGTGATATTCAAAAATTTTATAGTATTCATAACTATAATAAAAAGAGAGTAGTTTCTTTTCTTAATTTGTCAAGATTTATTGCCAAAAAGGGACATGATTTTTTACTTAAAGCCTTTTTTTTAGCTTATAAAAAAAATCAAAACATCCATCTAACAATTGTAGGTGACGGTATTACTAGAGATTTGATTTATGCTATTATTGATAAGTTTGGAATGCAAAAGTATGTTACCGTAAAATCCTCTTATAGCTATGCTTCCGAAGAACATCTAAGGTATTTATCAAATGCTGACATTTTTATTCATCCGAGTTTAATAGATAAAAATGGCGAAAAAGAAGGTATCCCAGGTGCTGTTATAGAAGCAATGGCTAGCGGTTTACCTGTAATTTCAACTTATCATGCAGGAATTCCTGAAATTATTAAAAACTACGAAACGGGTTTACTTGTTGAAGAATGGGATGTTGATAAATTGACTGAGTATATTTTGGAACTGTCGTCCAAAGCTGATATGCGTAAACAAATTGGTGAGGCAGGTCAGAAGTCTGTAATGAGTACTTTAAAATTAGAAGATAAAGAAAAAGAATTGGAAGAAATTTATACAAATCTTATTGAAAAATGATGTATGAATAATAAATAAATTCAAAAAAAATAATAAACTACTCCACCCGAAAAATTGATAACAGAATTTTGCTGAACATCTTTTTCCAATGCTTGCATATATTCAAACTTATTCCGTCCTGATGAATAATTTGCCATTAGTGAAAATGCAATAGAATTATTTAACAAATATTCAACACCGCAAGCTAATGTGTATTGAAAAACACTTGACTTTGCAGATTCTCT
>JAYEOP010000253.1 GCA_034723125.1 Bacteroidota bacterium
CTGTATTTCCATAATGGAAATGAATTTAAAAATAAATTTATTACTTCCGAAAGATTATTGTTTATATAAAAATAAAAGAAAAACAAGTAAAACGAAACAAAAAGTCCGATTGGAATAATTGACAATTCCCACAAAGAAGGTCTTTTTAGTATTGGGAAGGTAATAAAAAGAAGTACGATTAAAAATATTAGTGGAGAATATACTAGTGAAGTCAATCCTATAATTAAAGAAATGAAAAATAACTTTTGAATTGCATTTTCCTTGTCAAATAGGTTGAGCAGATTTCTTATTATTTCTAAAACAAGAAACATTGATAAAATTGAAGGTCCTAAAATTATTGATTTTGGAAAAATAGCAAGGAGAGAAACATAAATAAATGATGGAATTGTGTTCCGTTCTCCAATAAGATTAAAACGGATGATGATTTTGTTTATAAAAATTGCTTGTATAATTACAAGTAAAATTGATATAGTTACAAGAAAATTTTGAGGGAGTAATGAAATGTTACATTTTAATAATTCACAAATAAATGAGTGATCAATAGGCGGAATAATATCCGCTTTAAAATATAGTACTCCGTTTACCAAAAAGCTATATAGAAGAAGTACTAAATAAATTATCGGATGTCTGGTTTTTAAATGTTTTAACAATTTCTTTAAAGTTTTAAATACAATAATCTAAATTTCAAAACAGTAACAAAAGTAGGAAATATTAAGTTCTTATGTCAAAAAGAATCCTTTTACTTTTTTATTTTATGTTAAAGAACCTCCCTTAAATTCTGCGGGTAATTAAATTTGCTTATACCTGTCCCTTCAAAATCAAGATATGAATTCATATTGTTTGATGACAGGCATGAATGAACAGGCAATATCCCAATAATACTAGCAATTTTTATTTTGTCAAAATCTTCTTTTTCCAATTTAATAATTCCATGTTCCTGTGACATTGATTTTAAGTATGCATTATTAAGAGGATTTGACCAAGATTCTGAATTTAATTTTACAACTCTTCCAAAAATTTTATTTCCTTTTTCATCAAAAATATATTCTTTTGAAAAATGAACTGCTCCTCCATAAATTACAATTTCATTTCTTTCAGGCTGCTTGTCAACTACAGGGCAAGCCATTGAAACAGCAATTTGTTCATAAGAACAGACTCCTAATTTTTCTTGCATTAGATCAAAAAAAACAAAATTGCCGGGTCGAATTTCATTTACGCCATTAAAATTTTCTGCAAGGGTACAAGAGGGTGTGTCTCCAATTGAAACAATAATATTTTTTGACTTTTTTTCAAAATGTTTTTTTAATAAAACAAGCTTTTCTTTTGAATCGGAATGTATTTTTAAAATCTCTCTTGTATTCTTAGCATCATAAGTATTTCCTGAGTGAGTTAAAAATCCGCAAAACAAATGTTTGCCTTTTTTAATTTCTTTTATTGTTTGACCTATTTGCTTAAAATCATCAGCAGAAATGCCTGAGCGATGATAGCCTGTATCAATTTTTATGAAAATGCTAACTTTGTTTGTTAATACATTATTTATAAATTTGACACTTTCATAATTTGCAACAAGCAAATTAAGTTTAATCTTTTTTGCTAAAATGTCAATTTTGTCTAACTCAGGAATATTGACAGGAAAAGCAATTGTAATATTTTCCCATCCTTTATCAGAAAAATATTCAGCCATTTCAACAGAGGAAACAGTGATTTTAGAAACACCATAATCCATAAACCACCTTCCAATTTCCGCAGATTGGTGTGTTTTAAAATGAGGACGAAATTGTAAGTTGTGTTTTTTTGCTTTTAAAAGCATTAATTCAATATTTTGAATACATTTCTTTTTATCAATTAACAATTCGGGTTTTGTTATTGAAACAGACAAAATATTAAATGTTTTTATTTTGATTCAGTTTTATAGCACTCTCACTAATCCGTGCATTTTTCAATGCAATTTATTATTTCTGATAATTGTAAAAACTTTAGTGAATAAATCTTCTTTTTCCCATCTCTAACAGATTTTACAATTCTTTGGTTTTTAAGTACTCTTAGGTGATTTGAAGTTGCCGCCTGACCGATGTTTAGTCGTTTTTGAATATCGGTAACAGTCATTTCTTTGTTTTTTTCAAGCATATCAACAATGGCTATTCGTAGTGGGTGTCCTATTGTGCGAAGTTTAGTTGCCATACATTCTAACTTCTCAAGGTCTAAGGAATTTTTTAACATCTTATATTTTTTAATATTATAATGAATTATATATTGCCACAAATGTAATATAATAATTTGATTTTATAGATATTTAAATATTTTTATTTAAGTAGTGTCTCTAAGAAAAATCTACAAAATTAAAAATGTTTCTTTTTGCGTTTTTTTATTTTTCTAAAATCACTGATGCAAAGGTATCAGCTCATTTCCAAAAAGTAAAAATCTCACTTGCTTGACGGCATAGGCAGGTAAAAAATAATGAATTTTATAAAAATAGATTTTTTCTAAGAGGCACTAAGTAGAATATAATTATATTTGCAATATGATTTATGATAACAAAATAGCACATCAGGTTGCACAAATATTACTTGAAAGAGAAGCAGTAATTTTAAAACCCAATAATCCATTTACTTGGGCATCGGGATGGAAATCTCCAATTTATTGTGATAACAGAACTTTATTGTCTTTTCCCAGTGAAAGGACTTTTATAAAGATGAAGTTATTTGAATTAATTAATGATAAGTTCAAAAATACCGAATCAATTGTTGGTGTGGCAACAGCAGGAATTCCTCATGCCGCACTTGTTAGTGATTTGTTGAATATTTCAATGGCTTATGCCAGAACAAAAGCAAAAGACCACGGAAGAAAAAATATTATTGAGGGTAAACTTGATAAAAAAGACAAAATTGTTGTTGTTGAAGATTTAATATCAACGGGTAAAAGTAGTTTTGATGTTGTAATAAAACTAAAAAATGATAATTATAAAGTTAGTGGTTTAATTGCCATTTTTACTTATGATTTTAATATTTCAAAGGAAAATGCTGAAAACAATAATATTAAAT
>JAYEOP010000254.1:0-7836 GCA_034723125.1 Bacteroidota bacterium
TAAGGAAGATTCTAACAAATAAAGGATTATTTATGCGATACAAAAATATTTTTGGGGGATTTATTATCATCATAATTGGTGTTCTTTTTATTTTAAGAAACATAGGAGTTATTGACTTATCATGGTGGTATGTTTGGAAATTATGGCCTTTAATACTTGTTTTTATTGGAATCTCTGTTCTGCCAATTAAGGATGTGTGGAAATTGATAATTTCATTCATAATTTTGCTTATTGCTGTTTTATTAATAACTATTTATGGATTAGGTGATTCTCACATTTATATAAATGGTTTTTCCTGTTAGATTTATCCTAAAACACATTGCATGTTTTTAAAATATGATAAAGTTAAATGGGGGATAATTGGCTGTGGAGATGTTACTGAAGTAAAAAGCGGACCTGCATTTTACAAATCAGATAATTCGGAGCTAATTGCTGTGATGCGTAGAGATGTAATAAAAGCTAAAGATTATGCAAAACGCCATAATGTTAAAAAATACTACAGTGATGCGGATTCATTGATTAATGATAATGAGATAAATGCAATTTACATTGCAACACCACCTTCTTCACATGCAGAGTATGCGATAAAAGCAATGAAAGTAGGAAAAGCTGTTTATGTTGAAAAACCTATGGCTTTAAATTATTTGCAAGCAAAGGAAATGATAAGGGTTTCACGCGAACAAAATGTAGCACTCTTTGTAGCTTATTACCGCAGATTACTTGAGTACTTTATTAAAGTAAAAGAATTACTTGAAAGCGGAGTTTTAGGAAAAATAACACAATTTCATTTGAATTTAACAAAACCACTAAAAACAGAAAAGTATTTAAATAAAAAACCATGGCGTGTTATTCCTGAAATTTCAGGAGGTGGATATTTTTATGACTTAGGTTCGCATCAGATAGATATTCTTGACTTTTTATTCGGTAAGGCAAAAACTGTTAAAGGAAAAGCTGTAAATAATTCAAAACTATATGAAGCAGAAGATACTGTTAGTGCATTTTTTGAATTTGAAAATGACATTATAGGTACTGCAAACTGGAATTTTGGCTCTGTTGCATCAGTTAATGTAGATTTTATGAAAATAATTGGAACAAAAGGAAAGATAGAATTTTCCTTCTTTAGTTTTAACCCGATTATTTTAACTACAGATAAAGGGAAGGAAAAATATTACTACAAGCGACCAAAACATATTCAGCAAAATATGGTTCAAGATATTGTAAATATGCTTACAGGAAAAATTGACTTAAATGATAATGCTATTTCTGGATTAAGAACCTCCATGATTTTGGAAGAAATTACAGCTTCTTTTAAAAAAAGTAATGTAGTAGAATGAAAAGTTTTTTTTGGAGTAATGAGTTAATTGTATTACCTTTGATAAAAATAATATATGAAAATTAGTTGTTTGAGAGCATTATTACTAAAAAAACAACAATTAAATTACAATTAAAAAAAATAATTATGGGTTTAGCAAAAAATTTCATGAAAGACCTGAGGTCATTAACAAGCTTGTATCCTGTTGCTAAATGGATAATGAGAATATTTGTTTTTGTTTATGTTTTAGTTTATTATGGACCTCGTTTTTTAGAACCAAGTCTTACAAGTGAATATTTCTTTTTAGCAATTGTATATGTTTTTAGTGCATTATTACTACTAATAGGTGGTTTTGGTCAAAACTCAAATCTTACAAGAATAGCCGCTTTTATAATGTTTTTTGCAATTATTTCACACTTAATTGCTGCCCTTATAGTTTTTCATAAATTTGATGAATTGTTTGCATCAAGGCTATTATTATTGTCAATTGTAATTTATTTTCTTACTTCAAGCAAAAGATTTGAAAGACCAAAAAAATCAAGTTCTGCTGATGGACTATTCGATGAGAGAGAAACAAAAGATATAGAGGCATAAAGACAAGAGAAATGGCGAAATGGAAAAGAAATGCTGTGCAAACTAAAACACTTAACAAATTTAAAATCAATTAAGGGAACTTCTAATAATTCCATAAATAGTGCCTCTTAGAAAACTATCTATTTTTAATTTTGTAGAGTTTTCTAAGAGACACTAAATAAACATTTCATAAATTGTATTCGTTGATAACTTATTCTAATATAAATAAACAAACTTGCATAATATTGGAAATAAATGTTTTATGATTGGAATTTATGTGAAATTATAAATATTTATATCTTGATAAATAAAATCTCTTAGTTTAAATTAAGATTTTATCTTTGTAAAATTTTTGAAATTTGAATAACAAGAACAGTAAATATTTTCAATAACATAATATGGCAAAAATAATATCACTTGCAAATCAAAAAGGTGGAGTTGGCAAAACTACGACAGCAATTAATTTGGCGGCAAGCCTTGCTGCTTTGGAATATAAAACTCTATTGATTGATGCAGATCCTCAGGCTAATACTACATCAGGAATAGGTATAGACTCAAAAAGTGAAAAACCTAGCATTTATGACTGTATAATAAATGAAATTGAACCTAAAAAAACAATAATAACAACAGATATTAAATACCTTGATATTATCCCTTCTCACATTAATTTAGTTGGAGCAGAAATTGAATTAATTGGGATGGAGAATAGAGAGAAAAAAATGATTAAAATAATTGATAAAATGAGAGATGATTATGATTTTATTATTATTGATTGTTCTCCGTCATTAGGAATTATTACAATTAATGCTTTAACAGCTTCAGATTCGGTAATTGTTCCAGTTCAATGTGAGTATTTTGCTCTTGAAGGATTAGGTAAACTTTTAAATACAATTAAAATTGTTCAGAATAATCTTAATACTAATCTTGAAATAGAAGGTATTTTACTAACTATGTATGATATTAGATTACGTTTGTCAAATCAGGTAGTTGAAGATGTAAGAGCTCACTTTCAGCAACTTGTATTTGATACTATTATACATAGAAATATACGCTTAAGCGAAGCTCCGGGATTTGGAGTACCTGTACTACTTCATGATGCAAATGGTAAAGGAGCTGTAAATTACCTTAACCTAGCAAAAGAAATTCTTTTAAAAAATGATTATAAAGTTGAGAAATAAAAATATTTTATTATAAAAATGGCAGCAAAACGACAAGCACTTGGTAAAGGATTAAATGCCTTACTTACTGATTCTAGCACTGATATAACAGGAAGAAATACAGTGCCTTTAAAAAATATTTCCGAAATTGCAATTAATGATATTGAAGCAAACCCCTTTCAACCTCGTGAGAAATTTGAGGAAGAAAAACTTGATGAACTTGTAGAATCAATAAAAATTCATGGAATAATACAGCCTGTTACAGTACGTAAAATAGGTTATGGAAAATATCAACTTATTTCAGGAGAAAGACGAACTAGGGCTTCTATTCGTGCAGGATTAAAAAATATACCAGTTTACGTTAGAGTAGCTGATGATCAGCAAATGCTTGAAATGTCTTTGATTGAAAATATCCACAGAGAAGATCTTAATCCAATAGAAATTGGTATTTCTTACAAACGATTGGTTGATGAATGTAATTTGAAACAAGAAGATTTGGCTAGTAGAATTGGAAAAAACAGATCAACAATAAATAATTTTTTAAGATTACTAAAACTTCCGGATGAAATACAAATAGCTCTTCAAACAAAAAAAATCACAGTAGGTCATGCTAGAAGTCTTATTACCATTGATGATAAAAATCGTCAGTTAGAAATTCTTAAAATAATTCTTCTTGAAAAGCTTTCAGTCCGTGAGGTTGAAGAAATGGTAAAAGGAAAAAAAACATCAAAAAGACCAATTAAGAAAAAAACTACTGTTAAAAAATTTGAAAGATTTATTGAAATTGAAAATGATTTGTCAAAAAAGTTTGATACAAAAGTTAGAATAAAATCAAAACAAGGTGTAAAAGGAGATATTTTAATTCATTTTAAAAACAAAAAAGAATTTGAAATAATAGCTTCACTTTTAAATAAAACATGAAGTGTTAAAGTCAATTAATTACATATTTTTATTATTGATTTTTATTTTGCTAGTTTATCCAATACAAGGCAAAGCACAATATACTCATAGTTTTGTCAGGGATTCAATTATAAAAGAGCAATCAAAGCAAAAACCTTTACCAAAAAAAGTAATGCTTAGATCGGCAATTATTCCAGGATGGGGACAAATCACTAATAAACAAATTTGGAAAGCACCAGTAATATATCTTGGTTTGGGTGCATGTATTTATTTTATTGATTATAATACAACGAATTATAAAGATTACAAAAATTCCTATATTTTGCGAACCGATGGTAATCCACAAACAATTGATATTCATGACCCGCTATCATCATCAAATTCAGAAAAATATAATGAAGCACAACTTAAAATAATTAGAGATTTTTATCATAGAAATCTTGAAGTTACAATACTTGCAACAGCAGGTGTTTATGTGTTAAATTTACTAGATGCATACATTAGTGCACATTTGTTAGATTTTGATATTTCAGATGATTTGACTATTAGTGTTAAACAATTTGAATATTTTAATTTTGAAGGCAGAAATTATTTTTTATCAGGAATTGAATTGAAATTTTAATGTAAGAATAAACGAATAAACATTTACTCATGAAAATAATATTATTTGGTTACGGAAAAATGGGCAAGTTGATAGAATCTGTTGCACAAAAAGAAGGGCATGAAATAATTAGCATTTATGACCCTTATTCAGAATTTAATGAGTTAAATAAAAACGATTTATCGGAAGCAGATGTTGTAATTGATTATACAACACCCGATAGTGTTGTAAATAATATTATAACATGTTTTGAAAACAATATTCCTATTGTTGTGGGAACAACAGGCTGGCACAATGAATTTAATTACATCAAACAGCAATGCGATAGATTGAATGCTACATTATTATACGCATCAAATTTTAGCATAGGAGTGAACCTCTTATTTGGAATTATCGATTATATTTCTGATTTTATTAAAGACGAAAATACATACGAAAAAATATCAGTACACGAAACTCATCATACTATGAAAAAAGATTCTCCAAGTGGTACAGCTGTTACAATTGGAGAAAAAATTATATCAAATAATTCATTTTTAAAATCATGGTACAAGCTGAAAGAGGGTGAAGAAATTCAGGATAAAAAGGATTCTTTACCAATATTTTATGACAGAGTAGAAAATATTGTAGGAAAACATGAAGTTACTTATGAATCTGAAATTGATAAAATTAGTATAAAACATCAAGCATTTTCAAGAGATGGTTTTGCTGCTGGTACATTAGTTGCATCAGCTTGGATTCTTGGAAAACAAGGTATATTTACAATGAAAGATGTTCTTGGAAAACAATAAAAAATAAAAAATGGCAAATTATATTTGGACTCTTTATGGAATCTTAACAATTGTTAGTTTTTGGTTAATTTTTAATAAAGCAAATGAAAAAGGATGGAAGGCAGTTATTCCTTTTTACAATATTTTTATCGCATTAAAAATAGTAAACAGACCATGGTGGTGGTTAATTATATTTTTAATTCCCGGTGTTAATATTTTTATGTTACTTATTCTTTTTGTACAACTTATCAAGTCATTTGGGAAGTATGACTTTAAGACATTAACAATAGGAATGCTTTTAGCCCCTGCTTATCTTCTTTATGTTGGAGTTAAAGATAATTTCAAATATGTTGGTCCATCAGGAAGTGAAGAATACAGAAAAAATCGTAAAAAATCAAAATCTAAAGAATGGACAGATGCCTTGGTATTTGCTGCAATTGCGGCAACTATTATCAGGTGGTTTATGATTGAAGCTTACACTATTCCTACTTCTTCAATGGAAAGGTCATTACTTGTTGGTGATTTTCTGTTTGTAAGCAAATTAAATTACGGACCAAGAATTCCAAATACTCCACTTGCTTTTCCCTTTGCACATCACACTATGCCAATTATAAAAACCAAATCATATCTTGAATGGATAAAAGTTGGATATCATCGTTTGCCGGGATTTGAAAAAATAGAAAACAATGATGTAGTAGTTTTTAACTATCCAATGGAGGATTTCAGACCTGTTGATAAAAAAGAAAATTATATCAAAAGATGTCTGGCTATTGCTGGAGATACATTAGAAATTGTTGACAGAAAAATACTAATAAACGGAAAACATGAAAAGTTACCGGATAAAGGACAATACCGCTATTTTGTAAAAACTAACGGACAAGGATTTAGACCAGGATTATTACACAGCATTGGAATTTCTGATTATCAGCAGTTAATGGGAGAATTAGGATCTTATGTAATGTTTATGACCAACGAAAATGCTGAAGAAATTAAAAATTTAGCTTCTGTTACAAAAGTTGAACCTATAATTGAATCTGCTAATAACTTTGATTCAAGAGTTTTTCCTTTTTATGAGGAACTTAGATGGAATATGGACAATTTCGGACCAATTTATATTCCTAAGAAAGGTGATAAAATTGAAATGAACGAAGCAAATTTTCATATTTATAGAAGGGCAATCATGATTTATGAAAATAATCCAAGCCTTGAAATGAAAAACGCACAGGTATTTCTTGAAAATGAGCCTATTGACTATTATACTTTTAAAATGAATTATTACTGGTTAATGGGTGATAACAGGCATAATTCTCTTGATTCAAGATTCTGGGGCTTTGTATCAGAAGATCATGTTGTTGGTAAAGCATTATTCTTGTGGATGTCTTGGGACAAAGATGGTAAAGGTATTAATAAAATAAGGTGGGATAGAATTTTTAACGGAATTCATTAATCTTTTTTAAAAATTTACTGAAGCTTTTTTAAGTCTATCGTTTATTGCTCTTCCTAAGCCATTATCAGGGAATTTTTCTGCAATAATAAAATCAAATCCTCTTTCATCTAATTCATGCATAGAATGAAATAGTTTTTTTGCCGCTTCGTCAAGACTTCCTTCTGGGGAAAGAATACATTGATTTTCTGATTTAATTGCAGTATGCTTTTTGTTAAAAGCTATTAGCCCGATATTTTTACTTTTTCTCTTAAGTAATATTTCTTCAACATTATCAAAAAATAGGGGTGTTTTTGTAGCGTAATGGCTTTTTAATTGACCGGGAGAATCAGGTTCTTGATTTTTATTTGATATAATTTTTATTTTTGGGTAAAGAGTTATAATATCTTCAACAGAAACACCTCCAAGCCTATGAATTATTAAGTTATCTTTTTCCCAGCTAACAATAGTTGATTCAATTCCAACATTACATTTTCCTCCATCCAAAATAAAAGGAATTTTTCCATTTAACTGTTCATAAACGTGCTGTGGAGAAGTAGGGCTGACTTTACCAAAAAGATTTGCACTTGGTGCAGCAACAGGAAAGTCAAGAGTGCTGAGTAACTTTATTGTAAGAGGATGATTAGGAAAACGAATTGCTACCTTGGGTAATCCTGAAGTAACAATGTCAGAAATAATTTTTCTTTTATTCAATAAATAAGTCAATGGACCAGGTGAAAATCTCTCAGCAAGCTTTTTTATAATTTCAGGTATTGATTGAACAAATTTTTCAGTTTTATAAATAGAATCAAAGTGAACAATTAAAGGATCAAAACTTGGGCGATTTTTTGTTTTATAAATTTTTAGCAATGTAGAATCAGAAAGTGCATTACCTGCTAAGCCATAAACCGTTTCGGTAGGAATTGCAACAACTTCTCCTTTATCAAGAAAATACTTTGCTTGTTCAATATCTGTTGATATTATCGTTTTCATATATAGTACAAAGATAAAATTTATATTACTCACTATAAGAATGAAATTTGTGAATAATTTTGGTTCTATCTTGATTTGTGTGGGTGGAAAAATATTAAAGCCACAGA
>JAYEOP010000254.1:7936-12702 GCA_034723125.1 Bacteroidota bacterium
GTTGATATTATCGTTTTCATATATAGTACAAAGATAAAATTTATATTACTCACTATAAGAATGAAATTTGTGAATAATTTTGGTTCTATCTTGATTTGTGTGGGTGGAAAAATATTAAAGCCACAGATTCACAGATTAAAATTAATTTATATGCAATATTCTAATAAGATATATGCAGAGCGGTCATAAACTGCGTTTTGCTATACCGTGTAAACGAATAATAATCAATACGTTAAATATAGTGCAAATCTCAAATTATGACCAGTAGAAGTATATGTCCTTTAGTCCAGATATATCAGGATTTGGCGAAAATTCATTAATTAGTACCTTTTAGAAAACTAAAGAAAATTTTGCATATCCTCCTTTCATCCATTTGTTCCCTAAAGAGGATGCCATCATACCCAGTGAGTTGGCTTTATTCCTTTAGTAAATTTCAAAGGTACAGGTAAAAAAATGAGTTTTTTTATGAGTACAGATTACAAAAAGAGTAATTTTGTAATCTGTGAATCTGTGGCAAATTTGATTACCCACAGTATTTGACATAAAACCAAACAATTTGCAAATCTTTTCTATCCCATTTTTTTTATGCTGGTATTATTAGCACAAATAAGGCAAAGCTTTTTTTGTTAAAAAGGAAACATATAGTTGTTCTAAGAATAATTTAAAATTTATTTCAGTTTCAATAAATACATAATCAGTGTTGTAAGTTTTTTTTGAAACCGTAATTTAGTTTTGGCACATAAGTTGTTTAGAAGTTTACAGTGTAAATTTTTTATCATAGTATTAACTTTTGAACCCCGACTTAGGTTGGGGTTTTTTTTTGTAAAAAAATTAAATATTAACAAAATTTATTAAATGCTAATCTTTACTCAAAAAACATTTAACTCTTTAATATTTTCATACTTTTGCACTCAAAATTAAAACAAGCTTATGGACAAAAAATCGTTAACTGGATTCTTTTTAGTAGCAATAGTAATGTTTGCTTGGATGTATTTTAACAAGCCAAATGAAGAACAAATAAAAAGACAAAAATTTGTTGCTGATTCTTTGGAAATGGTAAGACAAAGTGATTCAATAAAAAGAGTACTAATCGCCCAACAACAAGATACACTGCCAGAATCAAAATTTAGTACAAATAATGATGTAAGCAATAATGTAAACGATACTACAATTGTAACAAACGGAAAAACATTAGACGGAATATTCGCTCCATTTTCAACAGGAAAGGATACTTCTTTTGTATTGGAAAATGACTTATTGAAAATTAAAATATTTTCAAAAGGAGGGATGATTGTTTATTCGGAGCTTAAAAACTATAAAACATACGATTCAATGCCTTTAGTCCTTTTTGATAAAGAAAGTGCAAAAATTGATTATTCCTTTTCGTATAATAATAATCCTATTTCAGTTTCCGATATGTATTTTAAGCCGTTAGGAAACAAAAGAGTTGTTTCTGGTGATGATTCATTGAGTTTTTCAATGATGCTCAATATTGGTGATGGTCAGTACATTGAACATAAATATACTCTATACGGAAATAAATATGTTGTTGGATATCAAATCCAATTCCATGGTTTTAACAACATTATTCCACGAAATATTTCTTATTTTGATTTACATTGGGATTTAAAAACCAAACAATTAGAAAGGAAACAAAATAAACAAAGTGCTAGAATTACTCGAAATATATCAACAGTTTATTATAAGTATAAAGATGAAAAGCCCGATTTTTTAAAGATTAAAACAACAGAGGAAGAACTTAAAGGAAAAATAAAATGGGTTTCTTTTAAACAGCACTTTTTTAATCAAACTTTAATTGCAAAAGATAATTATTTTATTCGCGGAGCTGTTAAAAATCAAGATGTAGAAAATGATTTATCGAAAAAAGATTTTTCTGCAATTCTTTCATTTCCATTTTCACATAGTGATATAGAAACCTATAGCATGGATTTTTATTTTGGTCCAAACCATTATAAAACTCTCAAAGAAGTAGGACTTGATATGGAAAGACAGATTTTTCTTGGTCGTGGAATTTTGAGATGGGTAAATACAGTAATGGTTATCCCTATTTTTAACTATTTCAGTAAATCAATTGCAAGTTATGGTATTATCATTTTACTTCTTACATTATTTATTAAAATGCTACTATTACCATTGACATTTAAGTCATATTTGTCAACTGCAAAAATGAAACTTTTAAAGCCTGAATTGGATGCACTAAAAGAAAAAGTAGGAAATGATAAAACCAAACAACAAACAGAGCAAATGAAGCTTTACAAACAAGCAGGGGTAAGTCCTCTCGGTGGTTGTTTGCCAATGCTTCTTCAAATGCCAATTCTCATTGCATTATTCCGCTTTTTCCCTTCCTCAATAGAATTAAGACAACAAGCTTTTTTATGGGCACATGACCTTTCTACTTATGATTCCATCTGGAATTTTCCTAATGGATTTAAAATACCAGGATATGGGGACCATGTAAGTTTGTTTACTCTACTTATGACAGTTTCTACTTTGATTTATACAAGAATGAATAGTCAGATGATGGGTGGTGCTCAACAAAGTCAAATGAAAGTAATTCAGTATTTAATGCCGATTATGTTTCTTGGATTTTTTAACAACTATTCTGCTGGATTAAGTTATTATTATTTCCTTGCCAATATTATTACATTTGGACAACAGTATTTATTTAAGATATTTGTAAATGAGGATAAGCTAAGAAAGAAAATTGAACTTAACAAAAAGAAGAAAAAGACAAAACCAAAATCAAATTTTCAGAAACGGCTTGAAAACATGCAGAGGCAACAAAAACAACAAAATCGAAAACGTTGATAGTTTAAAATTTTTAATTATTAAAATTTATTTAGTTGGATAGATTAAAACAGCATTTTAAGGATAATAAGATTTTTGAATTAATCTCAAAACTTAGTGAGGAAATAAATATTTCTGCTTACGTTGTTGGTGGCTATGTTAGAGATATTTTACTTCAACGAAAATCTAAAGACATTGATATTGTTGTAGTTGGAGACGGAGTTGGATTTGCGAAAGAATTTGCCAAAAAAATTAAAAGAACTTCAAAGCTTAGTGTATTCAAAAATTTTGGCACAGCCAACATACAATTTGACAACTATGAAATTGAATTTGTAGGAGCAAGGAAAGAGTCTTATCGTAATAATTCAAGAAAACCAATAGTTAATAAAGGAACATTAAATGATGACCTTAACAGGCGTGATTTTACGATAAATACACTCGCAGTAAATCTTAATAAAAATAGTTTTGGCGAATTGATTGACAAATTTAATGGTGTTAATGATTTAAAAAACAAAATTATAAAAACTCCTCTTGAACCTAATGTAACTTTTTCGGATGATCCTTTACGAATGCTCAGAGCAATACGATTTGCCTCTCAATTGAATTTTGAAATAACTCCAGAAACCTTCGAATCCATTAAAAACAACAGCGAAAGAATTTCAATTATTTCTGAGGAACGAATTAGTGAAGAGTTAAATAAAATATTGTTATCAACCAAGCCCTCTAAAGGTTTTTATTTGCTTGACAAGGCAAATTTATTAAATATTTTCTTCCCTGAATTAATTGAGCTAAAAGGAACAGAAACCGTTGAAAACAAATCACATAAAGATAACTTTAGCCATACTTTACAAGTACTTGATAATGTTGCAGAATCATCTGATAATTTGTGGTTAAGATGGACAGCACTTTTACATGATATTGGTAAGCCAAGAACGAAAAAATTTGTAAAAGGAATAGGATGGACCTTTTATTCTCATGATATTGTAGGTTCCAAGATGGTTACAGGAATTTTTAGACGCTTTAGGTTGCCTATGAATGAAAAAATGAGGTTTGTTAAGAAATTAGTTTGGCTTCATTTACGTCCTGCTTTTTTAACCAACGATGACGTTACCGACTCTGCTATCAGACGTTTGATAGTGGATGCTGGTAATGATATTGACAATCTTCTTATACTTTGCAAAGCAGATGTTACTTCAAAAAATCAAGCTAAAGTAAAAATGTTTCAAAAGAGATTTGAGATTTTAGCAGAAAAAATAGCTGAAGTGGAGGAGAAGGATAAACTCAGAAATTGGAAAAATCCTATTACAGGCGATATAATAATGAAAACTTTGAATATAAAACCGTCAAAGGAAATAGGTATTATTAAAGAAAGAATCAAGGAAGCTATTTTAGAAGGAAATATTCGAAATGATTATGATGAAGCCTTTGCTTTGTTACAAGAAATTGGAAAAGAGAGAATGGAAGAGAAATGAGAAAAGTGAAATGAGAAAAGTGAAATGAGAAAAGAGAAAAGAGAAAAGAGAAAAGGAGAGACCATTGACCATGTTTTATTTGAATTGATTTTTTTAATTTTTTCATCCTATATTTTCATTAGTGTATTCGTGGCAAAAAAGAGAAAAGTGAAAAGGAGACCATTGACCATGTTTTATTTGAATTGACTTTTTTAATTTTTCATCCTATATTTTCATTAGTGTATTCGTGGCAAAAAAGAAAAAAGTGAAAAGGAGAGACCATTGACCATGTTTTATTTGAATTGACTTTTTTAATTTTTCATCCTATATTTTCATTAGTGTATTCGTGGCAAAAAAGAAAAAAGTGAAAAGGGGGAGTCCATTGACCATGTTTTATTTGAATTGTTTTTTTTAATTTTTCATCCTATATTTTCATTAGTGTATTCGTGGCAAAAAAGAAAAAAGAGAAAAGGGGAGACCATTGAACATGTTTTATTTGAATTGACT
>JAYEOP010000255.1 GCA_034723125.1 Bacteroidota bacterium
AATCAAAAGTACTAAAACATAAAAATAATAATTTGAGTTTTTGCCTTAAAATTTCTCCTCAAGGAGAAAACACAAAAGAGGTAAAAAAACTCAAATTATGGAATCGCTAATAAATAAAAAGTTAAAATTGAAATTGAGTTTTCATAGCAACTTTCTTTGACTCACCCTCCTGTCCCTCTCTGCAAGCAAAGAGGGATGATACATTTGATAAACTTTCAACAATATTTTTTGAAAAATCAATTCTGAAAAAACAACTAATACCAAACAATACTGTTAAAATTTTAACTTTACCGCTTACTCCTTCTTTATTTTTAGAGAAGGCAGGAATGAGTTTAAAAAATATAAAGTTAAAATTTTAACAACCCAGCAAAGAGTTTCACAAATGCTTTCAAATAAACAAATCACAGAATAACCAAATAAATAATTCCTACAACAACAACCCATAAAGTCGTCATTGTGAGGGATGTACGACCGCGACAATCTCGGACTTTTTAGCAGTAAGGATTTAAAGGAGCATCCTACTGTTATTCATCAGATTGCTTCAGTCATTCTTCCTTCGCAATGACGGTATGTTGGAGCTTTCAATTAAAGAAGTCGGCAGTCTTCAGTCAACAGTCAAATTCCAAATAAACAAATCATCAAATAAACAAATCAACAGATAAACAAATAAACAATTCTTTCATCAGATTGCCACAGTCATACTTCCTTCGCAATGACGGTATAGTAGTGCTTTCAAATAAACAAATCACCAAATAAACAAATAAACAATTCTTCTTAGCGTTCTTTGCTTGCCCCATAAGGAAGTATGACTGTATCGGGGCGTCTTTGCGAGAAAATATAAACAAGGCAAGCACAAACTGCCTACTGAAGACTGCGGACTAAAAACCGCTCCCCAACTCTAATAAAGAACTGTAGAATCTACTGTTTTTTCAAATTCTTCTAAAAATCTGCCATAGCTACTAATATTGGAAGTGTAGCCAACCAAAAGACCGGGTTTGTCTTTGTTTCCGAAAAAATATACTTTTCCTTTAATCTTGAAATTTTTATAGGTGTAGGTATAAACAATCCATTCAGTATTTTTATTTTTTACTTTTTTATTTCCCTGTTTTATGACAATAAAGTTATCAACTTGTTTTTTTAATCCATTAATAAATTCATCTTTAGATTCTTCAGGATTTGCGAAGCTAACATTTATTGTTTCTTTAAAAACTGCCGAATTATTTATGTTATTAATATATTTAACAGGCATCCATGAATTTCTGTCAGCTTCCATTTTCCATCCTTTGGGTCCTGTAATTGAAAATAATTCTGAATCAAATTTGTTTTTTTCCTGTGCTGAAAGAATTGACACATTTAACAAAATGCTTGTAAGAATAATTAAGGTTAAAAATATTGATTTTCTTTTCATAAAGTAATTTTTTATAATTCAATTTTATCAAATCTGCTGTAAGGTATCAAAACCTCAGGAACTTCTATGTAATCTTCTTTTTGATAATTTTCAAGAATTGCAGCAACTATTCTTGGCAAAGCTAAAGCACTTCCATTAAGAGTATGTAACAAAGTGCTTTTTTTATTTTCATCTTTAAAACGCAATTTCATCCTATTCGCCTGAAAACTCAGAAAGTTGGATACAGAACTAACTTCGAGCCATCTTTTTTGTGCTGATGACCATACTTCAAAATCATAAGTTAGTGCAGAGGTAAAGCTTAAGTCTTTACCACATAATCTGAGGATTCTGTAAGGCAAACCCAATTTAACAATCAATGATTCAATATAGTTTTTCATTTCCTCAAGAGTGTCGTAGGATTTATCGGGATGCTGAATTTGAATAATTTCTACTTTGTCAAATTGATGTAGCCTGTTTAAGCCTCTGACATTTTTTCCATAGGAACCGGCTTCTCTTCTAAAACAAGGAGTATATCCTGCAATTTTTATCGGCAATTCATTTTCTTTAACAATTGTATCATAATAAATATTTGTCAAAGGAACTTCTGCTGTTGGAATTAGGAAAAAATCATCATCCTGAACATGATACATCTGCCCGTCTTTATCAGGCAACTGACCAGTGGCATAAGCAGAATTTTTATTAACCATCAATGGTGGCTGTACTTCAAGATATCCGTTTTCGGATGCATTATCAAGAAAGAAACTAATTAATGCACGCTGTAATTTTGCACCTTTACCCTTGTACAAAGGAAAGCCAGCTGCTGTAATTTTATTTCCTGTTTCAAAATCAATAATATCTGATTTTACTGCAATATCCCAATGTGGAAGTGCTTTACCCTGAGGCTCAACAATTTCTCCACTTTGTTTTAATATTTCATTATCATCCTCATTTTTCCCTGCTTGCACTGATTCATGAGGAATATTTGGTATTTCAACTAAAAGCTCATTAATATTCTTTTGAATTTCTTGTAATTCATTTCCAAGATTCTTGGATTGCTCTTTTAGCAAAATAGTTTCTTTCTTTTTCTCATTGGCTTCTACTATTTGTTTATTTTTAAATAAAATGCCAATTTCTTTTGCAATAATATTCGACTGTGCTAAGGTTTCATCCAGTTGTTGCTGAATAGATTTTCTTTTTTCGTCAAATTCAATTATTTGTTCAATTTTATCTTTTGCTTCAAAGCCTTTAATTTTTAATAGCTCTATTTTTTGTTCAGTATTTTCTTTTATTTGCTTTAATGTGAGCATAAAATTTTGTTTTTTTTAAGGCACAAAGATAAAACAATTGCTTGAAGACAGAAGAAAAAAAAGGAAGAAGCAAAGTAATCACATCAAAATCTCAAATGTCAATAAACAAATGAATTTTCATAGATTTGTACTGATAGCCTCGCGGCACTGAGCTGTTAGGCATTGTAAAACAAGCCACACAGTCCTAAAATAATTGAATGGAATTATTTTAGGGGGGTTCTATAAATACATTCGCATTAAGATTCTCAGAGTTTTTTATAGACAATGAAAAAATTTGATGCACTATCGGGATAATGTTAAAATTTTTGAAGAAGTATATGGAAAACTCTGAAAACCCTTTGGGAGCAAAGATAATAAACAATCTGACTGCGTTAAAATTTTTCTCAATAGCTACGGCTATTCAGAAAAATTTGTGCCTTGCATCTTATTCATTATCTTTGTTTCTTAAAAGAAATGTATTTATAGAACCCCCCTTTATTCAATCACAATCTTCCTAAAATATTCACCTTTTGAATTAATAATATTTATTAAATAAATTCCTTTTGGTGAATTTGCCATATCAATTTTTGCAAATTCGTTTGCATTTTTTATTTTACACATTAATTTACCGTTAATGTCAAAAATATTTACATTAAATTCTCCCTGAAAATAAATATTAAAAATTCCTGAATTTGGATTTGGACTAATTGATATTTTATTAAAAGAATTGTTTTTTTCAATCGAACTACTTTTTATTAAAACAGTTTTAGAAATTGTATCCCAACTATTTATTTCATTCATTACGTAAAGAGAAACTTTGTAAGTATTATCAACAATATAATTATGTTTAGGATTTTCATCTGTGCTTGTTGTAGCATCTCCAAAATCCCAAAGCCATACTACAGCATCTGTGCTTTTGTTGGCAAGAGTAAGTTCTTTTTCGTTTGTTGAAAATGAAAAATCGGCAATAGGCTTATCCAGATTGTAAAGAAAATCTCTGGTTTTAATAATTATTGTATCCCAAAAAGCAGTAGGCTCACCTCCTAAAAATTTTCCATTAGGAGCACCATGAAATTCATGACCTTGATTTTTTACAAAATAAGTTTCATGCTCAATCCCAAGACTTGTCATTGTTGAATCAATGCAATAACTTCCGTAAGCAATAGGAAAATCCATAGTAAGAATAGAATTTGGAGGAATCGAATTCCCTAATGGTTTAGCAGCTTTAAAGCTAACTGTATCATCAATAGTTCCGTGTATTAGCAATGCAGGAATGTTATCAGTCGATTTTATAAAAGAAATATTTTTAAGAGCTCCCCAAAATTCAACAATTCCGTTTGCTTTAGCACCATAAGCTTGAGCACCATTTTCGTTTAAGCCACCAAGATCAACATAAGTATTTACCCCAGGAGATGCTGCTAAAGGAATTTCATTTGTTTCATCCATATAAATATTTTGGATACAAATGAAAGCTCCTGAACTACTTCCCGCAAAATAAATTTTGCTAGTATCAATTTTATATGTTGAAGCATTCTTCCTTAAAAAACTCACAGCAGCTTTTCCATCCTGAATACTTCTATAAACTGCACGAACTGCATTTTCCTCTTTTATAGACACCTTTACCGGGAAACCCATAACATAATTTACTTCTGCACCTATTCCAAGCCTGTAATCCATTGATATTGTTACATATCCTTTTTTTGCAAAACTATCACAAAACGCTACAATATCTTCATTTGATTTACTCCCAAAAAGAAAAGCTCCTGAATGAGCAAAAATAATAGCAGGTCTTTTTTCCACTGTATCTCCATCCGGTTCATAAATATCTAAATGCAATTTTTTAATCTTAGTAGTATTTTCCCCACCATGAATATTATAGGCATCAAAGCCCGCAACAATATTATCAAGTATTGGAGCTGTAGCATATTCGATATTCTTTGTTTCTTTAACATTATCAAATATTGTATTTACGTATCTGAAATTTTGTGAAAACAGTAAAAATGTACTTAATAAAAATATTGAAAGGAAAATTGTCTTTTTCATCTGTCTAAATTTTATTTGTTTAAAAACTGAATTAACAGTAATTGAAATTTAATTTACATTGCAATATTAACGAAAATAATTTTGAGTTAGGTAAAAGATATTCAAATAATTTAGGGTACTTTACTTACTATTGATTGCTGACTGCTTCAATTTACTCCAAAAAAATTCTTGGAATAATTAATTTAATATTATTTTTGTCAATCACAAATTAATTGCATACCTTTGCTATTATTATAACTTGAAAATATTTTATGTTTCTAAAATTAAAAAATATTATTCTTTTGTTGATTTTTCTTTCAATCAATTTCTTTGTTTTAGGCGAAAATCTTTTAATTGAACATGATTCTTCACATTCGCATAAAAAATGCAATAATCATTTTCAATCAGGTATAAAATTCCTTGAAAACAAAGGGCAATGGAAACAGAACGTTTTATTCAAAGCAAACATTCCTGATGGATTTTTATTTATAGAGAAAAATATTTTGACATATTATTTTTATGATGGTGAAGCATTAAGTGAATACAAACATCATCCCTGCAAGGAAGTTCTAATGAAGTATCACGTCATTAAAATTGAATTACTTAATTCAAACAAAAATATTTCAATAGAAAAAAAAGGTAAATCACCTGAATACTACAACTTTTTTCTTGGCAATGACAAATCAAAATGGGCAAGTGGAGTAAAAGCATTTTTTGATATAAAATTAACAAATATTTATGAAGGCATTGACCTTGAATTATTTTCAGAATCAGGAAATTTCAAATATAATTTTATTGTTCACGAAAATGGAAATCCTCTTGATATTCAGTTAAAATATTCAGGTGCTGATAAATTGGAATTGATAGAAAACGAGTTGCATATAAATACATCACTAAATGAATTTATTGAAATATTACCTATTGTTTATCAGATTGATGGGGATAAAAAAGAAAATATTCCATGTATCTTTTTCTTAGAGAACGATATTCTCAGTTTTGATTTTCCAATGAGTTTTGATCCTAAATTACCAATGATTATCGACCCTGTTGTAATTTTCTCAACATTTTCAGGTTCATGGGCAGACAATTTCGGCTACTCTGCTACTTATGATGATTCGGGTTATGCATATTCTTCAGGAACAGTTTTTTTTGATAGTTTTCCTGTAACTCCGGGAGCTTTTCAAGAAAAATGGGGAGGAGGAGTTCCTTCAAACAATCCATCCTCAGGAGAAGAACGGGATATTGGAATTTTAAAATATACTCCTGACGGAACTCAACTTGTTTATGCAACTTATCTTGGAGGTAACGGTAATGAAGACCCTCACAGCATGGTAGCAACAAGCAATTGTGAACTTATTGTTTTTGGAAATACAAGTTCTGATAATTTTCCGATAGGACAAAAATCCTACGATAGTACTTTCAATGGTAAAGCAGATATTATTGTTGCCCGTTTTTCAAATGACGGCAAGCAACTTTTGGCTTCAACTTATATTGGTGGCTCTAAAGAAGATGCTTTAAACGGATATTTTACCCTTGCAACATCATACTACAACCAAAGTAAATTAGGCTATAACTATGGAGATATTTATCGTGGAGAAGTAAATATTGATAAAAATAATAATGTATATATTGCAACAACTACCAAATCAACAGATTTTCCAACAACAAGCAATTCTTTTCAAAAAAACTATGGTGGCGGATTACAAGATGCCTGTGTTTTAAAACTTTCAGCCGACCTTGACAATTTAGAATATTGCTCATACATAGGTGGAAGCAATGACGATGCAGGATACGGAATTGTTTTAACACAAAACGAAGACCTTTATGTTTGCGGAGGTACAAGAAGCACTGACTTGCCAGTAACATCAAATAAATTTCAAACGTCTTTTCAGGGAGGCATCTCCGATGGATTTATTTATTATATTTCAAAAGATTTTTCTTCCATAAAAAGTGCAACATATTTTGGAACAAATAAATATGACCAAACTTATCTTGTGCAAACAGACCAGTATGACAATGTTTATGTTACAGGACAAACCAAAAGTGATACTTCTTTTTTAATTAAAAATGTAAATTATTACAAATATAAAGGCAAGCAATTTATCACTAAATTAAATTCAGGTCTTGACTCCATAATTTTTTCAACCGTTTTCGGTTCAGGAAGATATCAACCCGACCTCTCTCCTACCGCATTTTTAATTGACCGTTGCGAAAGAGTTTATTTTTCGGGATGGGGAGGAGAAACAAATCATGTTGGATATAATCTCGGATATACTACAAACTTACCTATATCTCCTGATGCTCCTCAAAAAACAACTGACGGTTCGGATTTTTATTTGGCAGTTTTTGCACGAAATATTGATACATTGCTTTACGCAACTTATTGGGGAGACCCTTATAGCCATGACCATGTTGACGGTGGAACAAGTCGTTTTGATAAAAAAGGAGTGATTTATGAAGCTGTTTGTGCAGGATGCGGTGTAGGTGCTTCAAGTCAGTTCCCTACAACTCCAAATGCATGGTCTAATACAGATAAGGGACACCGTCCTCCTATTGGTAATTATTATAGTCCATTAGGTTGCAATAATGCAATTTTTAAAATCGACCTTGACATCCCTGATATTATTGCTGATTTTCAGGCTGATACTATTTTTTGCTTACGCGATTCAACAAAAATAACTAATAAAAGTTACGGTGCAGAATCTTATATTTGGGATTTTGGTAATGGCGATACTTCTCATGCTTATGAACCTAATCATTTTTACAAAGATACAGGATTATACAAAGTTACACTTATTGCTATCAACCTGTTTTCCTGTCATCAACGAGATACTGTTTCAAAATATGTCAGAGTTTACGACCAATCCGAATCCGATTTTACTTTTTCATATTTTATTTGTAACAACCATGTAAAATTTGAAGGAAGCAGTAAATATTCAGAAAGTTATTACTGGAATTTTAACGATACTTTAAGTGATTCAAACAATTATTGCTATCAGCAAAATACAGAGCACATCTTTAGTGATACAGGAAATTATCTTGTTACTTTAATTACTGATTCAGGAAGTGTTTGTGAAAACGTAACAAAAAAATTAGTTAATGTTGAGAAACTACCTTATGCAGGTTTCGAATTTGAAATTGATACATGTGAAGGCAAAGCTATTTTTCATGATTCATCTGTAAATGCAAAAAATATTAAATGGTTATTTGGCGATAATGATTCAAGTAGCTTAAACAACCCTATTCACTACTATCAAAGTGTTGATACTTTTGATATTATCCAAATTGCCGAGCCTAACTCCGTTTGTGCCGATACTATTGAAAAACGACTTATTATCATTACTCCAAAAGCCGATATAAAAGTAAAATTAGATACATGTAATTATTTTGCTGAATTCATCAATCCATCTGAATACATTGACACCATGAGTATTTGGTATTTAGGTAACGATGACACAATTAAACATCTTGATTCCTTTTTCTACCAATTTGATACCGCAGGAATTTATGAAATAACATTGATTGCCAATATGGGAACATTGTGTTTAGATACGGTAATTAAGCAATTAATAATCCCACCACTACCTGAAGCCGAATTTGTGATAAATAGAAAAAATTGTTCTCCCTTTGTAAAATTCGACAATCAATCTTTGTATTCAACAAGTCAATTTTGGAATTTTGGAAATAAGGATTCATCAATTTTAAAATCACCCGACAGCATAAAGTATGATACATCCGGAGATTATACTGTGATGCTCATTTCAATGTCAAAAGAAAATTGTGTGGACACTATTTTTCATACAGTACACATTGACCACATTGCAAAAGCAGATTTTGACTTTAAAAGCACTTTGTGTGAAACAGCCGTAGAATTTACCAATAAATCAACCAAAACAGGAAAATACTTTTGGGATTTTGGGAATAACGATACTTTCACAAAATGGAATCCCGGCATTTATGATTTTGATAGTGCAGGCAATTATCCTGTAAAATTAATTGTTGTGGATAAACCCTGCTCAGATACAATTGAAAAAATTATTCAAGTAAATGAACCACCCGAAATTGATTTTATTTTTACCAAAGATGTTTGCACACCTATTGTTGTTTTTTCCAGCAATGCAGAAGGGATAATTGATAACAGAGTTTTGTGGGATTTTGGAGACAGCAATTATAATTACTCAGAAAATATTTCTTATGTGTATAATGAATCCGGAAGCTATCAAGTTACATTTACAATTAATTACGATACGATTTGTACTGCTAAGGTAACAAAAGAAATTTTAGTTACTGATTATCAAAATGAAAAAATAATAATTCCAAATATTTTTACCCCAAATGGAGATGGTGTAAATGATATTTTCAAAATTAAAGGACTAAATTTCGATTGTGATATATACAAACTAAAAATCTTCAATCGCTGGGGACAAAAAGTTTTTGAATCGAAAGGTGAAAATATGGATTGGGATGGCACCACCAAAGGAATACTTGTTTCGGAAGGAACATATTATTACGTTTTTGAAAGTAGCTTACTTACACAAGCAGGAACAATTACGGTTGTTTATTAATATACTCTCTTAGTACTTAATGTAGTCTTAAAACATTGTAGTTCAATTAAAAGATTGTTTATTCAACTTAAAAATACTTTATTATTTTCAAAGGAATTACAAATTCGCTTGAACGAATAATCAAAAAACACATTTATAGAAAAGCTTGTTTTTGTGAACATAAGAAAATTGTTTATAAATATTTTAATTTTAGCTTTAAAATTCGCACTTAATTTCTGAAATTTGCTTTTAATTTTTAATAAAGCAAAAAACGAAAAACCATTGGAAAACTATTTGTCAGAGTTATTGTATGAGCATGATTGCGTTGTTATTCCTGAATTTGGAGCATTCATTGCGAACTATCAATCAGCACAGATAGATTCCTATTTTAACAGAATCTTCCCTCCTTCTAAAAAAATAGCTTTTAATCCAAGTTTAAAAACCAATGACGGAATTTTAGGGCATTACATTTCAAAAAAAGAAAACATTTCTTTTAGTGAAGCATTGGATAAGATTGACCATACTGTAAAAAATTGGGAAAAGCAACTACAACAAAATAAAGAAATTGACCTTGAGGATGTTGGTAAGTTATTCATTAACGAAGATGGTAAAATAATTTTCAAAGTAAATAAAAAGGTTAATTTTTTAATTGATTCATTTGGTTTTCGCTCAACAGACCTTCAAAAAGTAAATAGGAGAAAGATTATCCTTGAAATGGATAATTATCAAAAACAGCGTCAGCTTCATTCTCAAAAAGTATTTAATAGAAATTCAAACAGAAAAAATAATAGAATATTACTGTATTCAGTAGCATCCTACCTCCCTATTCTTGCAGGAATTTGGTTTTTCTTTTTAACAAAAGAACCCTTTACAGAACAAAATTTAAGCAACATCAATCCTTTTGAGCAAAAATCTATAGTTGCTGAATCAACCCAAGTAGAAAACAAAACAATTGTTGAAGAGAGTGAAAAGCAACTATTTGAAAAAGAATCAATTGAAGAAGTTACAAAAACAGAAACAAGCGAAAGTAGTAATAGCAAAAGTCAAAATATCGTAACACAAAAATCATTTGCTCCACTTTTTTATATAATAGGAGGCTCATTTCAAAATAAAAATAATGCTCTGGAATATCAGACAATTTTACAAAACAAAAATTATGATAGTGAAATAATTACTTCAAACAATAGTTATTTTAGAGTGAGTTACAGTAAATTTGAAAACAATTTTAAAGCTATACAGTATTTAAACAATATAAAAGAAGTTGAAAATACTTCAGCATGGATTTTAAAACAATAATTAAAAAAGAAATATGATAAGCACATTATTGCAAGTAGTAATGGAAAGCGATACTGCCACAGTAGTACAAGCTGAATTTGAAAAATTATCAGTATTAAATTTACTGTTAAAAGGCGGTTGGATAATGATTCCATTGATAATTTTAGCTGTTATCGCAGCCTATATTTTTATTGAAAGATATAAGGTAATAAAAAGATCGTCTGAAATAGATGCAAATTTCATGAATAAAATTAGAGATTTGGTACTAAACGGCAATATTGA
The DNA here is from genome assembly GCA_034723125.1 of Bacteroidota bacterium. NCBI lineage: Bacteria > Pseudomonadati > Bacteroidota > Bacteroidota bacterium. Next base: position 10,797 of record JAYEOP010000255.1, read on the forward strand.
AGGAGCAAAATCAATTTGCATGTCAAAAGACAATCCTACAGCTAGAATGATTGAAAAAGGAATTTCAAGAATAGGAAACCCTTTAAAAGACATTTCAATTTCTATTGAAAACGTAGGTAATTTAGAAGTATTTAAACTTGAGAAAAAATTGTCTTCTTTGGCAACCATCTCAGGAGCAGCACCAATGCTTGGATTTTTAGGAACAGTTACAGGAATGATTCAAGCATTTTACAAACTGTCAACAGCAGGAAATAATGTTGACCCCGGTTTACTTGCAGGCGGTATTTATCAGGCAATGATTACAACAGCCACAGGTTTGGCAATTGGTATTTTAGCTTTTGTTGGCTATAATATTCTTACTGCCATGATAAAAAAGGTAGTTTTCAAAATGGAAGCTACTACAATGGAATTTATTGATGTATTACACGAACCAGCATAAATTATGGCAATTAAAAGAACTACAAAAATTAATGCAGAATTTAGTATGTCCTCTCTTACGGACATAATATTTCTATTACTGATTTTCTTTATGCTAACATCCACATTTGTTGCACCCAATGCAATTAAATTGCTATTACCAAAAGCAACAGGACAAACAATGTCCACACAAAGTGTTACAGTATCGGTAAATGAAAATCTTGAATACTTTGTTGAAGACCAACAAGTATCTTTGAATCAGATAAGTACAGTTCTTGACCAATATCTTACAGGGTCTGAAAATGAAGCTATAGTATTACGAGCAGACAAAAGCATAGATTATGGAGATTTCGTAAACGTTTTAAAAGCATGCAATAATAAGTCTGCAAGAGTCGTTATAGCCACTAGACCTGATTAATAAAACTATATTATTTATGAATAGGCAAAAACTTTTCGATGACGCAAGCAAAAAGAAAGATAAAGTAACTGCATCTGTCGGTACAACTATTATTTTTGTTTCATTACTCGTATTATTCATGATTCTGGGATTTAAAACACCCTTACCATACCCTGAAGAAGAAGGTGCTTACGTAATGTTAGGAGAGACAGATTTTGGAAGTCCTTCAAATCCTACAACACAAGTTTATGAGCCTCAGCCTGCCGTACAAGAAAAAGCAGAAGTTAAAGAAGAAAGTGTAAATAATGACGCAACAGAAGAAGCCCTTACACAAGAAGCTGAAGATGCTCCTGTTGTGAAAAAAGAGACAAAAAAAGAGACAAAAAAAGAAGTTAAAAAAGAAGAAGTTAAAAAAGAGACCAAAACTGAAGTTAAAACAGAAGAAAACACAAAAGCCGATGAAACTGTCAGACAATCAAATAAATTGTATGAGTTTAACAAAATCAACGATGGAAAAGGAACAGGAGCTGACGAAGGTAATCAAGGAAGTGAAGGTGGAGACCCAAATTCAGTCAAGCCGGGAGAAGGTGGAGGAACAGGATTCTCTTTTAATATGAAAGGTAGAGGACTTTTGAAAGGACCTCCTAAAATAACCGGCAAAAACCAAAGAGCAGAAAAAGTAGTAATTGAAATTACAGTAAACAAAAATGGCAAAGTTATAAGAGCAAAACCCGTATTTAAAGGCGGTGCTACAATTACAACAGGAACTCTTGTTAATAAAGCATTGGAAGCAGCAAAAAAACTTGAATTTTCAAAAAATTCAAATGCTTTTGAAGAACAAATAGGAACTATTACTTTTAACTTTAGACCATATAAATAAGCCTTCAGTTGGCAGTCAAAAACAGTCCACAGTCGGCAGTCCCTCAATCGCGATGCGATATAACCAATTATCTAACTGGATAGATCTTCACGACAAACAGAAGACGTGTAGTCAAAAACAGTCCTCAGTCTCCAGTAGGTAGCCAAATTACCAATCCTGAAATTTCCAATATAATAATTTGAGTTTTTACCTTATAATTTCTC
>JAYEOP010000256.1 GCA_034723125.1 Bacteroidota bacterium
TTCGGATGAGATGCTTTCAAAACAATCATCAATTGACATTAAAATACTGACTGCCGGAGTTTATTTTATTACTATCATTGCTGAGGATGGAAGTAAAGAAAATCACAAACTAATAAAGCTGTAGTTAGTGTCTCTAAGAAAACTCTGCAAAATTAGATTCCTATCTTTTTGCGATATTTTTATCTTTCTCAACTCACTGATGCTAAGGCATCGCCTCGTCTCAAAAAATAAAAATCTCACCTGCCTGACGGCAAAGGCAGGTCAAAAATCTTAGAAATCATAAAATTTGATAGTTTTCTTAGAGGCACTAGTTAAATTTTAAAAGATGTCTTTTCCTGAATATACTCCTCTCAAATGAAAGAGATATAGTATATTTTAGGTTCTATGTCAAATATGTGGGTAATCAAATTTGCCACAGATTCACAGATTACAAAAATATTCTTTTTGTAATTAGTGCTTATAAGAAAACTCATTATTTGCCTGTACCCCTTAAATGTACGATTTCTGCGTTATATTCGTCTTTAAAACAGTCATCCGTACGGACTCCTTGATTTTAAAGACTTCACATGACTTGAACTTGAACATTTTGAACTAAACACCCTACTTTATAGACAGCTACTAATTAATGAATTTTCGCCAAATCCAGATATATCGGGACTAAAGGATATATTTTATTAGAATATTGCATATAAATTAATTTTAATCTGTGAATCTGTCTTTGACAGACGTAGTCTTGCTTCTATTACACTTAGCATGTCTTCGACAGACGAAGTCTGTGGCTTTAATTTTTTTTCACTCACATAAATCAACATAGAACCATATTTTATTGCACTTGCACTTTCTTAGATTTTATTTAACTTTGCCGTTCTTTTGAAAATAACGAGTGATGGAAGAAAGTAAAAAAAAGGGAATTGCAATATTAGGTTCAACAGGTTCTATTGGTACGCAAGCACTTGATGTAATAAAAAAAAATACCGATTTATTTTTTGTTTCTGTTCTTACAGCAAACGAAAATGCTGATTTATTAATTAAACAAGCAAAAGAGTTTAAACCCAATACTGTTGTAATTGGAAATGAAGAAAAATTTAATAAAGTAAAAGGAAGCCTTTCTGATTACGATATTAAAGTTTTCACTACTAATGAAGCAATAGAACAGGTTATTGATTTTGAAGAAAATGATATTATTTTAAATTCATTGCTCGGTTTTGCAGGATTAAAGCCAACGATAAAAGCTATTAACAGTGGAAAAATATTAGCACTGGCAAATAAAGAATCTCTTGTTATTGCAGGTGAAATAATTAATAAAAGTTACGAGGGTTCACAAGCTAGCATTATTCCTGTTGATTCCGAACATTCAGCAATTTATCAATGTCTTATCGGTGAATTTAACAACCCGATTGAAAAAATAATGCTTACTGCCTCAGGTGGTCCATTTTATGGTAAGGATTCAAAGCATCTTGAAAAAGTTACAAAAGCTGATGCATTAAAACACCCGAAGTGGAATATGGGCAATAAAATTACTATTGACTCTGCAACAATGATGAATAAAGGATTTGAGATAATTGAAGCAAAATGGCTTTTTGATTTAAGAATAGATCAAATTGAAGTTCTCGTTCATCCTCAATCACTAGTACATTCTTTTGTTCAATTTACAGATGGCTCAATAAAAGCTCAACTAGGAATGCCTGACATGAGAATCCCCATTCAATATGCATTTTCATTCCCTAAAAGAATAAAAAGTGATTTCCCAAGATTAGATTTTTTAAAATATCCGAATTTAACTTTTGACAGTCCCGATTTTGATACTTTCCCAAATTTAAGATTAGCATATCAGGTAATAGAAAAAGCTGGCAATATGCCTTGTATTCTTAATGCTGGCAATGAAATTGCAGTGGAGGCATTTTTGTCTGAAAAAGCAGGTTTTCAAGACATTTATCGTATAAACAAAAAGTGCTTAGAAACTATTGATTACATGAAGAATCCATCTTTAGACGACTATTTTAAAATTGATGCAGAAACAAGAAAATTTGCTAAAACCTTAATAAAATAACAAATGCAAACAGTAATAATGATAGGGCAATTATTGCTCGGACTTTCAATTCTTGTAGCAATACATGAATTCGGGCACTTTTTAGCTGCTAAAGCTTTCGGAATGAGAGTTGACAAATTTTTTATCTTTTTTGATTTTGGTAAAAAGAAACTTTTTAGCTTCAAAAAAGGTGATACAGAATATGGAATTGGATGGTTTCCTCTTGGTGGATATGTCAAAATTGCAGGAATGGTTGACGAATCTATGGATAAAGAACAACTGGCAAAACCACCTCAACCTTGGGAATTTCGTTCTAAGCCACCATGTCAAAAATTAATTGTAATGATTGCCGGTGTTTTTATGAATCTTATCCTTGGAATTTTTATTTTTTCAATGATGTCCTTTCATTATGGAGAAAAACATATTCCTGTACAAAATAATGACCCCGCAATTGTTGCTATGGAATATGGTAAAGAACTTGGATTTCAAACAGGCGATACTTTGCTCACGGTAAATGGAACTGAGTATCAATCCTTAAAAAAATTCAACGACCTTTACAGCTACAATCTTTTACTTGCTAACAATATTGATGTTGAGGTTTTAAGAAATGGTGAAAAAGTTATTATTACAACTCCTGAGAATTTCTTAAATACAGTAGCAGACGGAGGAGTTGATAAAATTATTCAACCTGCATATAAATTTTCGGTAGAAAAAACAATAAATAATAAATCAGGATTACAAGCTGATGATAAAATTGTAGCAATTAATGATACATCAATAAAATATTATTATGAATTTGTTGATAAAGTTCAAAGTTATAAAAATAAAAGTGTTGCAATTTCTGTTGTTCGTAATTTTGATACAGTTGTGCTTTCCAAAGTAGCAATTGATAAAAATGGAAAAGTAGGTTTTTACACCAAAGATGAGAGAAATACAATAACAACATCTTTTGGCTTTTTTGAATCCTTCAAAGTAGGGAATAAAAAAGCATGGTATTTATTAAAAGAAAACACTCTTGGTTTTATTAGCCTTTTTAAAGGTGATGTTGACCCGAGAAAAGCAATAAAAGGACCTGTTGGTATCGCAACAATTTATGGTGGCGTTTGGGTTTGGGCTAATTTTTGGCTTATCACAGGTTTGATTTCCTTAATCCTTGCTTTCATGAATCTTCTTCCGATACCTGCACTTGACGGTGGTCATGTTATTACAGTTTTAATTGAAATGGTTACAGGAAGACCACTGGGATTTAAAACTATGGAGGTAATTCAAACTATCGGAATAGTCATTGTTTTCGGATTGATAATCTTTTCTGTGTTCAATGATATAATTCAGAATTTTTTCTAAGAACGGAAGTTCCTGATAAAAAAATCTGAGACGACACCTCATCCTGGCCTTCTCCTCAAGGAGAAGGAATTGGTTTACTGCTGGTTTTTATCTTTATTGTTTGTTTTTTCCAAACAAGGTTTAAGTTACAAAGCTCGCACTCGGTGTAGTTTGCAAAACACCTTTTACAGCTTGAGTAATAGGTTATGGCAAAAATATTGCTAACCAATAATGGCTAAAAATTATTTTTTTTAATAAAAAAAAGCATTGTAAAAAATGAATATATGGAATTATAAATTTGAAGATCCACAGTTTTTATGGCTTTTAATTATTGTTCCTATTATTGTATTTTGGTACATTTATAAAGAAAATATACGATATCCTGAACAAAAAATCCCGAGTTTACAAGCTTTCGAAAATCAAAAAAAATCATTAAAGGAGATAGTTCGTCATTCACTTATAGTATTCCGTATTCTTGCTATTGCTCTATTAATAATTGCACTTGCACGTCCACAATCAGCACTTGACAAAGAAAAAATTACTACTAAAGGTATTGATATTGTTCTTGCTATGGATATTTCTACTTCTATGCTTGCCCGTGATTTTAAACCTGACAGACTTGAAGCTGCCAAAGAAGTAGCTACCGAATTTATTGAAGGAAGACCAAATGACAGAATAGGACTTGTGGTTTTTGCAGGTGAAAGTTTTACACAATGTCCGATTACATCAGATAAAAAAGTTCTAATAAATCTTATTTCAAAAATAAAAACAGGAATTATTGAAGACGGAACTGCAATAGGTCTTGGACTTGCTACCTCAATTGATAGGTTAAAGGATAGTGGTGGGAAAAGCAAAGTAGTAATTATACTTACTGATGGAGAAAATAACAGAGGTTTTATTGACCCGATAACCGCTGCCGAAATTGCTAAGGAATTTAACATCCGTATTTACACAATTGGAGTTGGAACGCGTGGAGAAGCACCATATCCTTTTAAAACACCTTTTGGTATTCAAATTCAAAATGTGAAAGTAGATATTGATGAAGAACTTTTGCAAGAAATTGCTTCAATAACAGGAACTAAATATTTTCGTGCTACTGATAATCAAAAACTTAAAGACATTTATGCAGAAATAGATAAAATGGAAAAATCAAAAATTGAGGTTACTTCATTTAGAAGACATATTGACAAATTTTTTCCTTTTGCACTAATTGCATTAATATTAATTACTATTGAAATACTTTTGAGAAATTTAATTTTTAAAAATTATCCATAAAATATGGACTTTGTAAGATTTGAACATAGTGAATATTTATTTGGATTATTATTAATCCTTTTGTTTGTCATCCTTTTTGTCATGCGAATGATTGCATCAAAAAAAGCAATCAAAAAATTTGGTGATACCAAACTTGTGCTAAGATTGATAAGGAATAAACCCAAGTATAAAAGACAGTTAAAATTTATTTTAATTATTCTGGCTTTTGCTTCAATTGTTTTTGCATTAGCAAATTTACAATTCGGTTCAAAAATCGAAAAAGTTAAAACAGAAGGAGTTGATATCGTTCTTGCAATTGACCTTTCATCAAGTATGATGGCTGAGGATATTAAACCGAATAGGCTTGAAAGAACAAAACATTTTATAAATCAATTATTAGATAAAATTTCAAATCACAGAATAGGAATAGTTGTTTTTGCAGGAAATGCTTATGTGCAAATGCCATTAACAATTGACTATCCTGCTGCTAAATTATTTTTATATAATTTAAATACCAAAATGATTCCTACACAAGGAACTGCAATTGGTGATGCTATTAAAAGTTCAAGTGAATTATTTGAAGCAAAAAATAATAAATATAAAACCATAATAATTTTTTCTGATGGAGAAAACCATGAAGGAAATGCTATTGACAATGCCAAAGAAGTAGCAGAAAATGGAGTAATAATACATACGGTTGGCGTTGGAACTGCCAAAGGTGCACCAATTCCTGTTTATAGAGGCAATCAACAAGTTGATTTTAAAAGAGACAAGGAGGGGAGTATTGTTTTATCAAAAATAGATAACGCTATGCTTCAAGAAATATCCGCTGTAAGTGGTGGTGAATATTACAGAATTACAAATTCCGGTGATAATTTAAAAGCACTTTTGAAGAAAATTGATTCTCAAGAAAAAAGAGAAATTGATTCACACATGGTTACTGATTATGAAAGCAAATTTCAGTATTTTCTTGCACTTGGATTATTCTTTTTGATATTAGAATTTTTTATTTTTGAAAGGAAAAGTAATTGGAAATTAAATTTTAAAAACTTAAAACTTACTTCTAACAATGAATAAAGTAATATTTGTCATATTAATATTTTTCTTTAGTTCGTCTGTTTTTGCACAGCATCAAAGTAAGCTTGTAAGAATTGGGAATAAAAAATATGAAAAAGAAAACTATGTAGATGCAGAAGTAAATTATAAAAAAGCTCTTGAAAAAGAACATGATAAACCACAGGCAATTTTTAATCTTGGCAATTCACTTTTTAAACAAAAAAGATATGAAGAAGCGGCTAAGAAATTTGAGATGCTTGCAAATTTAACAGATGATAAAAATATAAAAACAAAAGCTTATCATAACCTTGGTAATTCAAATTTACAGCAATTTAAAATTGAGAAAGACCCTAAGAAAAAATCTAAAGAATTAGACAATGCAATTGAAGCTTATAAAAATGCATTAAAAACAAATCCTTCGGATAAGGAGACAAAATATAATTTGAGTTATGCTCAAAAGTTGAAACAACAGCAACAAAAACAACAGCAGAAAAATAAAAAGGATAAGAAAGACAAAAAAGATAAGAAGGATAAAAAAAACGAGGAAAATAAAGACAAACAGAAGCAAGAACAAGAGAAAAAGAAGCAAGAAAATAAAGAAAAACAAAACCAAGAACAACAGGATAAAAAAGAGCAAGAAAAAAAGGAAGGAAAACAAAGTAAGCCTCAAGAAGGAAAAATTGATAAAGAACAAGCTGAGAAACTATTGAAAGCTTTACGAAACGAAGAAAAGAAAGTTCAGAAAAAAATGATGGAAAAGAAACAAAAAGCTACAAGAACTAAAATTGAAAAAGAGTGGTAAAAATTAAAAGAATATTGTTTTCATTTTGTTTGTTGCTAACAACAGCATTGCTTTATTCACAAAGTTTTAATGTTGGAGTAAGTTCCAAGAATATTGCTATGAATCAACGCTTGGATATTACTTTTACAATTAAAGGAGAATCAAGTAATTTTCACCCACCGAAATTTGATAACTTTTCAATTGTTTCAGGACCTAATAGATCAAGTAGTTTTCAACTTATTAATGGACGATATAGTCAGAGCAAAACCTTTAATTATGGATTACGCCCAAACAAAATTGGTAAATTCAAAATTGGTTCAGCAACTGTTAAAATTGATGGTAAGAATTATAAAACTGAAGCAATCACGATTACAGTAACAAAAGTAGCTCAATCAAAACAGAACAACTGGCGAGGAAATCCACAGCAATCACAATCCGGCAGTCAAAAAAAACAGAAGAAAAAATCACAAAGTATTGAAGAGCAGTTGGCAGATAATCTTTTTATTAAAGCATTTGTCAGTAAATCAAATCCATATAAAAATGAACAACTAACACTAACATATAAGCTATATTATCGATTACAATTTAATATTACGGAAATAAAAAGACCAAAATTTTCGGGCTTTTGGATTGAAGAAGTTAATTTAGGAGAAAGTCAACGCAAAATTGAAGTAGTAAATGGGGAACGATATTATGTTTCTCAATACATGAAATATATTCTTATTCCTCAAAAAATAGGAAAAACAACAATTAATCCATTAAAAATAAATTCTGTTGTTAGGGTTCAGTCTCAAACTCAACGAAACGACCCTTTTAGCAATCCTTTTTTCAATAACTACCAAAACTATAAATACACAATTAAATCGAATGCAGTAACAATTAATGTGAAAGCATTGCCAGCAAACAAAACTGCAAATTATTCAGGCTTAGTAGGAGCTTTTTCTATGGATGTTTCTGCCGATAAAACAGAAACAAAAACAAATGACCCAATAACATTAACAATAAAAGTTTCGGGAAGAGGAAATTTGAAATTATTAAGTGATTTTGAGATTGATTTACCATCAGATTTTGAAATTTATGAGCCAAAGATAAAAGATAATCTTTCGGTAGGGACAAATGGTATTTCAGGATATAAGACTTTTGAATACCTACTTGTGCCTCATGTTGCAGGGAAATATGAAATACCCCAGATTACACTTTCCTATTTCAATCCGGTAAAAAAACAGTATAAAACATTAAGTTCAAATGAAATTGAGTTAAAAATACTTAAAGGAGACGGGACAGAAAATGCTCCATTGCTTACAGGGCTAAGTAAACAAGAAATTGAATTAAGAGGAAAGGATATTCGTTTTATAAAAGTTAACAAACTGAACTTACAAGAGAGGAATAGATATTATTTTGGCTCTTACAAATATTTTATTCTCTTGATTTTACCATTTCTTATTTTGCTGACAGTTGTTCTGATGAGAAAAAAAATAATTGAATCAAGAAGGAATGTTGCTTTACTCAAAATGAAAAAAGCAACAAAAAAAGCTAAAAAGCAATTGAAAACAGCAAAAAAACATCTTAAGAAAAATAACAGTACTGAATTTTACATTTCAACAACAACAGCTTTAAATGGTTATGCTTCTGATAAAATGGGTATTGCTGCTGCCGAGCTTACCAAAGATAAAATGAAAGAAGAATTAGTTGAAAGAAATGTAAGCGAAGAAAATATTGATAAATTTCTTGAATTGATTGATAATTGCAATTTTGCACGATATGCCCCTTCTCAAGCAAATTTTAAACTACAGGATATTTATAATCAATCTGTGGAACTTATTTCTTCAATTGAAAAAGAGATAAAACAATGATAACAATTTTTAATAAAAATAAATTTTCTACCGTAAATTCAATAGTTTTTGTTGCAATCTTTCTATTTTCAGGATTAATTGTTAACTCCGCTTTTGCTAAAAATTATGAAGGCATTTTTGAAAATGCAAACAAACTTTATCAAGAAAAAAAATATAACGAGGCAATAATATTATACGATTCTATTGAGTCATCTAACTATGAATCTGCCGAATTATATTTTAACAGGGCTAATGCATTTTACAAATTAAAAAAATATCCATCTGCAATTCTCAACTACGAAAAGGCAAAACTTTTTGATGGATCTAATAAGGATATTGACTTCAATTTACAGCTTGCAAACCTTAATATCGTTGATAAAATTGAGCCTCTTCCTGAATTGCTATTTTTTAAAACATGGTATCAACTTCTTAATGTTTTCCCTTCAAAGAAATGGGCATTCATTAGCCTTGCTTTTCTTTGGATGACTTTGATTTTACTAATTGTACTTATTTTTACATCACGTCATAGATTAAAGAAAATTAGTTCTCTACTTACATTAATTTTTATTATGTTTTTTCTTTTTACATCTTATTTGAGTTTTAAAAGATATAAAATTGAAACACAACATAATTTTGCAATCATTTTCTCGCCTTTGGTTTATGTAAAAAGTGCCCCTGATGAAGGAAGTACAGAATTATTTATTATCCATGAAGGATTAAAAGTAAAAATACTGGAGAATGTTGATTCATGGTTTGAAATAAAACTCGCAGACGGAAAGACAGGTTGGTTGCAAGAAGATGATTTAAAAAAGATTTGATTTTTTATCATCGAATTATACCAATTTAACATCAAAACGTCTGATAAATAAATTAAATTATATTTTTCTTTTTTTAGGCAAAAATTCTTTGCATAACTTGTTCCGCACTTGTTTCGGAAGCTATAGCTACGGAAATAATTTTTAACGACAAAAAAGGGAAATAGAAATGATTTATATCGGGTGTTTTGATGTTAATTTGGTATTACACAAATTTACACGAATGATGTTTTTTGTCGTTATTGCGAAGGATACGTCTGAAGCAATCTGATGAGTAGGAGTAATTTCACGCAAAGACGCAAAGAACGCAAAGAACGCAAAGAAGAATTGTTTATTTGTTTATTTGGTGATTTGTTTATTTGGAATTTGACTGAGGATTGCTGACTGTTTTTGATTGCCGACTCATTTACTGAAACTTCAACCTTACTTCTTCCAAGCTTTTCTCTGAACCTAATACTGTTATAATATCATGTTTTTTCAAAACCGTATAACCGTGAGAAGTAATGAGTTTGTTATTTCTAAATATTGATAAAACTAAAATATCTTGAGGAAAGCGAATATCTCTTAATGCTAAGCCATGAATGTCATTATCGAGTATTTCAATATCTGTTGTGTCTTTTTCGGAATCGGTGCCAAGTAAAACGGATGTAGCTTTTGGAGATCTTACAAAGTGATCTAACAAACTTATAATTGCAGTAGATGGCTCTACAACTATAGCGTCAAGTTTTCGGAATTTATTAAAATCCAGACGGTTACTCAGTTGAACTATAATATTGGGTACTGCAAATTTTTCATAAGCTAATTCACAAATTTTATAATTTATTTCATCCGATTTCATCAGAACTATGGTTTCCGCATTTTCGATTTTTAATTTTTTTAAATTTTCGTGAGTGAAATCAGGGATTGTTTCAACATCAACAATTTTACAGGTATCTTTAGGAATATCACATATCTGTGTAACAAGTTTTACATTCCAATTATGTTGCTTTAGTACCTTGGCAAGAGTGATAGAAGCACCTTCAAAACCAAAAATAATAACATCTCTATTTCCTGTAAACTCAGAGATTTTTGCTTTTTTATGAGATTCTCCAACAAAGCCAATTGCCCATTTAAGTAAAGGAGGTCCTATAAATTGATTTAAAACAACTACGGCTATTAAAATAGAAGCTAATTCGCTCCCCCAACTAGGAAATTTTTCTGCAATAAGCATAATCAAACCAAAGCTAACTCCTGCTTGGGTAATGTATGCAGACCAATTTACAATCAAATGCCTCTTTGGAATTTTATTTATTATTCCTCCAACAGTGGTTGAAATAATAACTGCTACTATACGAACAAAGAAAAATACTAAAGCAATAATCCATGATTCAATCAAAATATCAATGGATATAGATATGCCGGCAAAAGTAAAAAAGGCAACATAAACATAAGGACTTGCTTTTTCAATTATCATTTGCAAATTGATACGATATTTTGAATAATTTGTTAAAACAAAACCTGCAACCAATCCGCTCAACAAAGGCTCGATATGAAAAGTGTAAGGAAGATATTTGGAGGAAGTTAGCTCAACAATATCTGTAAGAGCAAAAATACCCCATCCTATCAATAAAAAAATTACCATTGTAATAAATGGAATTATTCTTAAGGATAATAAAAATTCTAAAATTTTGAAAATAACAAAACCTAAGAAAACAGAAATAATCAAATCTACAACAATTAAAATGATATGTTGTAAATCAAAATTTGCCCCTGAAATAATTGTGTTTACTAAAGAAAAGTTAATTGAGAATATTAAAATTACAATAGTATCAACTATTACTGTTACGCCTAATGCTGTTTTTGTGAAAGGACCTTTTGCTCTGATTTCATTTATTATGGCAATAAAAGAGGAAGGAGAGCGAGCAATAAAAATTGTAGAAACTAAAATTGAAATTGATACGACCATTGGATATGGTAGTCCGCTAAAAAAAGGAATATATTTAGAAAGCAAGATTATTATAACAAAGCTAACAGCAAAAGTAACTACTAATTGCGATATTGTCATTCTAATAATGTTCCCGATTTTGCTTCTTATTTCTTTAAGAAATAATTCTGTTCCTGCTGCAAAGGCGATAAAAGCTAATGCAATATCATTGATAAAACCTAAGTTTTGAACTGATTCTGTTGTAACTAAATTTAAAAAGTAAGGACCTGTAACCACTCCAACAATTATAAATCCTGTAATTAATGGTAATTTTAATTTTTGGAAATATTGAGATAATCGTTTTGACGCAACAGCTATAATTGCAAAAGCAACTAAAAATATTAATGTTTCAGGAATATAGTTCATAAGAAAACAATCATTTTATTATCCTTAACTATTCGCTCATAGGTAGGCTTTTATTTCTTTACAAAAATAGCTTTAATCATGATTCTAATTTGTAAAAATTTAAAATTATTTTTTTAAGTATCATTAAGGTTTAGTGTGAAATTAAATTATTTATCTTTGTTTGCTACTTTGCATTTTAACTGTTTTAGAAAGCTATTCTATGTCTGGATTAAAATAAATATCAATATTGTCATTTTAATTCGTCAAATTGTCAGCAGTATTTTTGGCATGACAATAGCAATATTTTTCGCCAACTAAGAATTTAAATATTAAAATAAATAAATTGAATTGAAATGGAACATTTAACAAAACAAACATTTTTAGAAAAAGTTTTTAATTTTGAAAAAAATAAAGAATGGAAATTTGAAGGCGAATTACCTTGTATTATTGACTTTTACGCAGAATGGTGTCAGCCTTGTAAAATGGTTGCTCCTATTCTTGAAGAATTATCAATAGAATATAAAGGTGCTGTAAATATTTATAAGGTAGATACTGAAGACCAACAAGAACTTGCAGCTGCTTTTGGAATTAGAAGTATTCCTTCAATGTTGTTTTGCCCCAAAGATGGGCAACCACAAATGGCTCAAGGTGCATTACCTAAAAATACTATTGAAAAAGCAATGAACGATATTTTTAAGGTAGAAAAACCGGTTGCTACTAAATAGTTAATTTTTTAAAAAAGAAAATTAAAGCAGGATAGGATAACAATTCTATCCTGCTTTTTTTTGTTTGATACTTTAGGGGGACTTCTAATAATTCCTTCTCTAAAGCTACGGAGGACAAGTGTTTATCCGTTATTCAATTCTTGAGTTCATTCCAAAAAGGTCGTTTTCGTCATTGCGAACGAAGTGAAGCAATCTGTTGCTTTGAAACATTGTGCTTGATGGATGAGATTGCTTCAGACGTACCTCCTTCGCAATGACGAGTTATTATTTTGTTTATTCGTTGATTTGATGATTTGATGATTGGTTGATTGGAAGAAAGATTGGAAAAATGGATGATTTGATGATTTGTTTATTTTCACGCAAAGACGCCCCGATACAGTCATTCTTCCTTATGGGGCAAGCAAAGAACGCTAAGAAGAATTGTTTATTTGTTTATTTGTTTCAATAGTCATTTAGTGGTCATTTGCTTCGCTGTCATTTAATTGTCATTAAGTTGTTTATTTGTTTATCCATGCGGACAAGTTTTGTTTATTTGGTGATTTGTTTTCTTTCATC
>JAYEOP010000257.1 GCA_034723125.1 Bacteroidota bacterium
TCTTTGTTTAAAGTAATATCCACAATAATTATTATTTTTGATTTGTATAAAGTTTTAAAAGAGTACGGATGGGGGGACTTGAACCCCCACGTCTCTCAACACTAGATCCTAAATCTAGCACGTCTACCAATTCCGCCACATCCGCAAAAAGGTGCAAATTTAATGATATTTTTGTAAAAAATGAAAAACTAAAGAAATAAAAATTTTAATTGATTAGCAATTAGTTATAGGAAAATGCTTCGTTATGAAAAAATATTTTTTTAAGGATTACTTAGTGGCACTAAGAAAACTTTGTATTACTCATTATACTTGGGCTTTGAATTAATAATGGATGTGAATGTAAAAGTCATTCAATTGTCATTTAGCCAATCTGTCATTGCGTTTTGTAACTTAATGACAATCAAATGACTACTTTATGACATTAGATTCAAGCGACAGAACACACATAATATTCTAACAGTCAAAAATATACGTTTTTCTTAGAGACACTAACTATATGCACTTAATAATTGATTTTAGAGAAGCCCTTGTAATTAATTTTGAATAGTTTAGTTCATTTTGTTTCTTTTGTTCTCTCATTGTAAAAAAATGATTGTCAAACCTATCTTCAATTTCAATTTTTAAGTCTTTGAATGTCGAGCTTACACAAGTTGATAGTTTTGTATTATCTTTATCAATGTTAATACTTTTGATTAAAACAAGTGTTTCTTCCAAAAGTTTAACATAATCTTTAGCAGTTTCATCACTGTAATTCTTGATGTTTTTTATCTCATTACTAATTTCTTTTAATTTTTCCTTTTTATCTTGCATGTTTTTTAAGTTTAACAGATTGAACTTATAGAATTAATGATTTTATTCTTTTGTTTTTTAAAATCCTTTTAATTTATCAAAAGTAGATAAAAAAAATGAAATTTCTATTTTTTTTAAAAAAGTTTTTCAATTTCTTTGATTATTTTTTTTGCAAGTTCAATTGATTTTGCTTCTGATGTGCTTTCAGCGTAAACTCGTATTATTGGTTCTGTATTTGATTTCCTTAAATGAACCCATTCGTTATCAAATTCGATTTTTACACCGTCAATTGTATTTATTTTTTGGTTTTTGAACTTTTCTTTTACTTTTTCCAGTAATTCATTAACATCAATTTTGTCGGTAAGTTGGATTTTATTTTTTGAAATATAATATTCAGGATATGATGAGCGTAACTCTGAAATATTTTTTCCTGTTTTTGATAAAAAAGTCAGGAATAATGCAACACCAACAAGTGAGTCTCTTCCGTAATGAATTGCAGGATAAATAATTCCTCCGTTTCCTTCTCCACCTATCACAGCATTTGTTTCTTTCATCATTTTTACAACATTTACTTCTCCTACTGCCGAAGCATTGTAGCTACATCCATGTTTTTCAGTAATATCTCTTAATGCTTTTGTTGATGAAAGGTTTGAAACCGTATTCCCTTTTGTGTTTTGAAGTATGTAATCGGCAACTGAAACTAGTGTGTATTCTTCACCAAAAACTTCTCCGTCATTTTTTACAAAAGCAAGTCTGTCAACATCAGGGTCAACTGTTATTCCAAGGTCGGCATTGCTACTTTTTACTTTGGCTGATAATTCAGTAAGATTTTCAGGAAGAGGTTCCGGATTATGGGGGAATTCTCCGTTTGGTGTGCAGTAAAGTTCAATAATATTTTCCACACCCAAAGCTTTTAATAATTTAGGAATTACTGTTCCTCCTGTTGAGTTCACCGCATCAACAACAATTTTGAAATTTGCTTTTTTTATTGCTTCAACATCAACAAGTTCGAGGTCAAGAACTTTTTGGATATGGATGTCATAGTAGTTATTCTTTGTAGAATATTTTCCTAGTTCATCAACTTCAGCATAATTATAGTTTTTTTCTTCTGAGTTTTTAAGAATTTCTTTTCCTTCTGCATCATTTAAAAATTCACCTTTTTCATTCAATAATTTCAAGGCATTCCATTGTTTAGGATTGTGGCTTGCTGTAATAATTATTCCACCATCGGCATTTTCTTCGGTAACAGCAATTTCTACGGTTGGAGTAGTTGACAAGCCAATATCAATAACATTAATACCCATTGCCATTAATGTTCCCGAAACAATATTATTTACCATTTTACCCGATATTCGTGCATCTCTGCCGATAACTACAGTTTTATTATTTTTATTGTTTTTTATCAAAGCTCCATAAGCTGCTGTAAAACGTACAATGTCATCGGGGGTTAAGCTTGTTCCTAAATCACCGCCAATTGTACCTCTGATTCCTGAAATTGAAGAAATTAGTGTCATAAATTTTATTTTATTTTATTTGCAAAATTAAAGTATTTAAATTGAAACAAAAGTATGAAAGTGAAATTTTAGATTTAAACAAAATATTACCTTTGTAGCTTTTTAAAACGACAGGGGAAATAAATTTTCATTTAATGCTAGAACATATATTAGAATTTGATTTTAAGCTATTTCAACTAATAAATATTTATTGGACAAACAGTGTTTTTGATTCTGTACTTCCATTTTTAAGAAATAAATATTTTTGGACACCATTTTATATATTTTTATTTTCTTATTTTATTATTAATTTTAAGAAAAAAGGACTTTTATTAATTCTGATAATAATTTTATTGATATTTGTTTCCGACCAGCTAAGTAGTCATGTTATAAAACCTTTTGTAGGTCGTTTGCGACCTTGCAATGAAATTCTAATTAAAGATTACGTAAGGTTATTAGCAAATTGTAGTTCTGGTTTTAGTTTTCCTTCATCGCATGCAACCAATCATTTTGCACTTGCATTTTTTCTAATAGTTTTATTTAACAAAAGATATAAGTGGGTATTTCCCGTTTTATTCTTTTGGGCTTTTGCTATTTCATATTCGCAAGTGTATGTAGGAGTTCACTATCCACTTGATATTTTAACAGGAGGTTTTTTAGGAACAATTATCGGAATTACTTTCGGGATGATACCCAAAAATCATTTGAATTTAGAAATTTAACTGCCAAACAAAAAAAATTAGTAA
>JAYEOP010000258.1 GCA_034723125.1 Bacteroidota bacterium
AGCTATAGCTACGGAAATAATTTTTAACGACAAAAAAGGGAAATAGAAATGATTTATATCGGGTGTTTTGATGTTAATTTGGTATAAAAGCACAGTTATCCTGTAGCACTTATTGTTTTTAATAATTTTGGATTCGAAATTTCAATGCCGTTGCTGAGTATTTTAATAATCCTATCTTTTTTGAGTTCAGAGAGAATCCTTACAGCACTTTCTGTTGACATTGCTGCGAGTTCAGCAATATCTTTACGTGTGATTTTTGATTGAATAATTTTACCTTCAAAAACATCTTCCCATAGATAGAGTAATACATCTGCAATTTTTCCGTGTGATTGTTTGTTGGCAATACACGATAGGCGGTTTAGATGCCATTCTGTTATTCGGCAATACCATTTATGAATTTCATGTGCAAACATTTGGTTGCTTGCTATAATCTCTTTTAATAGCTTTGTCTCGATATGATAAATTGTTGATTTTGTTATTGCTGAACCGGAAAACTGATAAATATTACTGCCATATAAAGATGATAGTCCGATAAAATCAAAAGGTTTTATTATTTTAAAATTGAACCCCCGTTGTGTTATTCCTTCAAGATAATTTTTTGTTAGTCCGTTGGTTAGTAACATTATGTACGAAGTAATAGCTCCTTGCTTGCAAATAATTTCGCCTTTATTAAATGAAATTTTAACTTTTGTAATACTTTCAATTTCTTCATTATTAAGATGAAGACTTGAAAGCCAATTATGTGTTTTTTCTAATTCTGAGTCAACTTCTTTTTTTTCATTACTTGAACTTATATTTTGAATTGTTCGCTTTAACTTTCTAAAAACTAAATAGTTGCTAATTTTTTCACTAATATTTTTTAATAGTTTTTTTTCGTTTTCAATAAAAATACCTTTATCCGAACGAACATTCTTGATGTAAAAAACATTTATTTCTCCAAGTTTAACATCCTTATCCTGAATATTCGAACTAAGTTTTAATTCAGTTTTTTTGAAATTTTTGGATGTAATTTCTTGATTATCAAAAATTATTTGAACGGTACATATTTTAGAGAATCTAAAACCATTAGGGATAATATCAACAAGTTTTTGAAAAATATCAACTAAACTACTTTCAAAGTCATTTAAGATTTTATCAATATTGTAATAGAGGTATAACTCTTTGCTTTGTTTATCAAGTTTTTCTTGTAAGGAAATTATTTTTTGCTCTTTTACAGACATAAAAAAATGGAATAGTTATATTTTAATTATGCAACAAATATATCATTTTTATTGAATTTATCGTGATTTTTAATAGGCTTTAAAACAATACCTTTGTTTTTTTTACCATCAATTACTATTTTAGCAGGAGAAGAAAATTTAATATGTCTTAAGTATTTTCCTTCAAAAACAGCTTTTTGTTTCGATAGGTATTCAAGGTTATAAAATCCATCATTAATATATGGATTGATAGTGAAATATCCAACACCAAAGGATGTTAGATTTTGAAAGAAATGTGTTCCTTGACTTGGGTCAATACGATAGTTTTTAAGTCCTGATTCAATTATTAGCCTTGCTTGTGAAATTTGTGTCCAATTTACAGGAATGCCTAACCACGGATCGCTAGATCCCCATCTTCCAGGTCCAATAAGAATGTAATTTTTGTTTTCTTTGATAAATTTGTTGTTTATCATTTCTACTTCATTACTAATGTTTTTGCTTTCAGCAGCATTAAATAATTCAGGATTTACATAAACAATATCTGTAATATTTTCTATAATACCATTTCCAAGAGCTGTTTCTGATGAAATAATTATGTTCTCTTGTTTAATGTTTTCAATATCAATATCCAGATGTTCGGCTAATTCAACAATAGGTCTTATTTGTAAAAATGAAAATATTGCAGGGCTACCCTTAGGTGTGTCTAAATATACTGCAAATTCAATTTCAACAGGATTATTCATTTCTTTTTCACCTATTTTTAACAACTCTTTTAAAATATCGCTAAGTGGAAAAATATTATGATTCAGAATATTCGAAAATGTTATTAGTTTTTTCCCTTCATAATTTATTCCATTTCGAATTATATTATTTTGAAAATCATAGGTTGAGGCAACAAATCTTAAACTGCTGTCATTTTCTGCATCTTTTATTTTAAGTTTTTTTATATTAATTCCGTCATTTAGTGAAGGCTTAAAGCTATCAGTATCAAGGTCAAGAGCATAAAAATCTTTTTGTGTTTCTTTTAAAGTATTTTGGGTAGAAGACAATTGAAGTATTTTTTTAGGGTATTTCGGAGAAAATCTTAATGACATTCCTCCGTCAACAATATATTTGCCTAAACCTAGAGCAATACTAGCTATGCCATCTTTGGGTTTTTCTAATTCAATTGGATAAAAATTTATTGACCTTGCTACTCCTGAAATCGTGGGATAAAAAATGTTGTTATATCTTTTTCCACAAACTTCCTGTAAAATAATAGCCATTTTTTCTTCATCAATAATATTTTTTGTTGCAAGCATATAGGCTTTACTCTCTTTATAATACACCGATGCATAAACGCTTTTTATTGCATTTTCTAGTTGTATTACCATCTTTTTAAGATTTGTACCAATTCTTGGAATCATATAGGTTTTGTAAACACCTGCAAAGGGTTGATAATGTGAATCCTCCAACAGACTTGAAGATCTTATTGCTATTGGTTCTTGAATAACAGAGACTATTATTTTTAAATTTTCAACAATATGTTTTGGTAATTTTGCATTAATAAAATGTTTTAAAATATCTTCATCAGAGAGCTGGGATAAACCTATTTTAAAAAGGTCGTTGTTTTTCATGAATTCATCAAAAATATCCGTTGACAAAACAACTGTTCGTGGAATTTGAATTATAGTATTGGGGTATTTATTTCGTATTTTATTCCTTTTTATTAATGTATCAATAAATGCAAGTCCTCTTGCTTTTCCTCCTATTGAACCATCTCCAATTCTTGAGAAGATGAGATATTTATCAAAATCACTTTTGTTGAAGTCAGCAATAATACCTCTGCCTTTTATCATTCGGAATGAAGAAATTGTTTCATAAATATATTTTTTAATTTCAGCTGTATTATCAAATTCTTCAATTTTATGATATTTAAATCTTTCAGCCAAGGCAAATAGTGCTCTTGCATTTAACCATTTAGAAAAATGATGCCTTTCAAGGTGGTAAATAAGTGAATCATCAGAAATTTTATATATTTTTTCTTGCAATGTTTTAAGGTCTTTCCCGGTATGCATAACTTTCATCGTTTTCGGGTCTTTAAATGTAAAGGGACCAAAAGCAAGATATTCTTTGATAAATTCTTGAAGTTCCCTTAAAAGACTTGATGACTGTTTGTACAAAAATTTTACCTTCAATTTTTTTGCTACTTCTTTCTGTCTAATATCTGATGACTGCAATAAAAATGGTATATATTTATCTTCTTTTAAAACCAATTTACAAAGTCTTACTCCAGCATTTTGATCTCTTTCACCATTTCTATGGTATGCAACATCTGAAATTACTCCTAATAAATTATTTTTATATTTTTCGTAAAAGTAAATTGCATCTTCATAATTTGTAGCAAGCAAAATTTTTGGTCTTCCTCGCATTCTAAGCATTTGCTGGTGTTCGTTTAAGCCCTCAATCATAAATTCTTTTGATTGTTCATATATTATCTTATAAATGCTGGGAAGGTAACTTGAATAAAATCGTATTGAATTTTCAACAAGAATTATTGTTTGAACACCAACATTTTTAACATCATCATCTACATTCATTATATCTTCAATAAGTTTTATTATCGCTAATAAAATACTTGAATCTCCTAACCAACTAAAAACATAATCAATTGCATGTGTGTTCTGGTTTTTTAGTTTAATGGAAACTGTTCTTGAAAATGGTGTGAGAACAACAATTGGTTTTTTATTATATTTCTTTTTTATTTTATTAGCAAGTTCAAATGCGTCCATATCTCCGATATTGAGCATTGTAATTATAAGGTCTATTTCCTCATTTTGCATTATCTCAAATGCGTGTTCGGAAGAGAATGCTTGTATAAAAACTGGTGGATATCGTAAATTTAATGAGACATATTCATTAAATATTTGTTCGTCAATTCGTCCATCTTCTTCAAGAATAAAGGAATCGTATTTACTACATACAAGTAAAACTTTGTGTATTCTTTTTTTCATTAGTAGATTAAAAGATACATCGTTAAAATCACGAATTCTATAGTCCATTTAAATTATATCATATTTGTTTAATAAAAATTGTATTTTTCACTGACAAATGTACAAATTTATTTTTGTAACTTTAAACTTTTTAAAAATATTGTAATAGAACCTTCCTTAATAAATAAAATGACAATTTTAGAGAAAAATAAAAAATATATCAAAAAGAGTAATGAGTTGCTAAAGCTATGCGAAAATAAAACTATTAGGAAGCAAGAAGCAGAATTTATTATTGAAATGCTAAGAGAAGTTATTATTTTCCATGAAAACCAATATTATATAAAAAACCAACCGCTTATTTCCGATTTTGATTATGATAAACTTGAGCGTTTTTTAAAAGATATTGAAACAGAATTTCCTGAATTGCAGGATGAGAACTCTCCAACTCAAAGAGTTGGTAGTGATAAAAATGTTGAATTTGCTCAACGAAAACATAAATATATGATGTTGTCGCTTGGGAATACCTATTCGGAACAGGAATTGTTGGATTTTGACAACAGAATAAAAAAGATTTTAGAAACAAATTTTAAATATGTTTGTGAACTAAAATATGACGGTACTGCTATTGGTTTGACTTATGTTGATGGAAAATTAAAACATGCTGTTACAAGGGGTGATGGTATTCAAGGTGATGATGTAACTGCAAATGTGAGAACTATAAAAAGTATTCCTCTTGTTTTAAGAAGTAAAAATGTCCCTAAGGAATTTGAGATTAGAGGAGAAATATTTTTATCGCATAAAGCTTTTCAAAAATTGAATAAGGAACGTGAAGAAAGGGGAGATGCAGTTTTTGCTAATCCTAGAAATGCGGCTGCAGGAACTTTAAAGATGCAGAATTCTTCTTTAGTTGCAAAGCGACCACTTGATTGTTTTTTGTATTATTTACTTGCTGAAAATTTAGCTTCAAAATCACATTTTGAAAATCTTGAAATTGCAGGAGAATGGGGATTTAAGGTTCCTGAGCAAATAAAAAAATGTGATGATATTAATGAGGTTTTTGATTTTATAAAATATTGGGATGAGAAAAGAGCAGAATTGCCATTTGATATTGATGGAATAGTTATTAAAGTTGATTCACTTGACCAACAAGATGAATTAGGATTTACTGCTAAAAGTCCACGATGGGCAATTTCATATAAATTTAAAGCTGAAAGAGTTTCTACAAAATTGAATTCAATAGACTATCAGGTTGGAAGAACCGGAGCAATTACGCCTGTAGCAAATCTTTCGCCTGTACAGCTTGCAGGAACAACTGTAAAAAGAGCTTCATTGCACAATGCCGGTCAAATTGAATTGCTCGACCTTCACTGTGCTGACATTGTTTTTATTGAAAAAGGTGGGGAGATTATACCAAAAGTTGTAGGTGTTGATATTGATAAAAGAAAGGATGATTCTGAAAAGGTAAAATATATTATTAAATGCCCTGAATGTGGAACAGAACTTATTAAAAAAGAAGATGAAGCAAAGCATTATTGTCCTAATTATTACGAATGTCCACCACAAATCAAAGCTAGGATAGAGCATTTTATTAGCAGAAAAGCTATGAACATTGCTTCCGGGCAAGCAACTGTTGATGTTTTGGTAAATAAAAATTTAATAAAAAATTTTAGCGATTTGTATTTTTTAAAAAAAGACGAATTGTTACAACTTGAGCGTTTTGCCGAAAAATCAGTTCAAAATCTTCTTAAAAGTATTGAGGATTCAAAAAATGTGGATTTTGAAAAATCATTGTATGCACTCGGAATAAGATATGTAGGGGCTACTGTGGCAAAGACTTTGGCAAAACATTATAAAAATATTGAAAACCTTAAAAATGCTAGTCTTGATGATTTGATTTCAATAGAAGAAATTGGAGAACGAATTGCTAAAAGCGTTGTTGAGTTTTTTGAAAATGAAGAAAATATTCGAATAATTAATAGACTGAAAGAGGCAAATGTTTGTTTTGAAATGAAAGAAGAAGGTGTGAAAGTTTCAGGGGAACTGTATGGAAAGTCATTTGTTGTAAGCGGTGTTTTCCCAAATCATTCAAGAATTGAAGTGAAAAAAATAATTGAGAATAACGGAGGAAAAAATGTAAGTTCAATTTCTTCAAAAACGACCTATATTCTTGCAGGAGAAAATATGGGACCTGCAAAATTAATGAAGGCTGAAAAATTAGATATTCCGATAATTTCAATTGATGATTTTCTAAAGATGATTGAATAGATGAAGAAACAAAAATGCTTCTATGTCAAATACTGTGGGTAATCAAATTTGATTCACAGATTACAAAATTACTCTTTTTGTAATCTGTGGCTTTAATTTTTTTTCATCCACACAAATCAACATAGAACCTTATTTGTCGGCAATTCTGTTTCCAAATTGGTATAAAAACATAAAAAAACCCTCGTCAATAAAAAATATGACGAGGGTTTTTCATTATAAAAAATATGATTTTATTTATTCTGTTTTTGTTGCTTTATTGCCATATCTGCGTTTCATCCATTCAGGCATTTTTTCTTCCTGTTCTTTTATCTGTTCAGCACCGTATTCGTAATCAGTAGATAATATTTTAAAAGTAGTTCTACGATTTTGCTGGTGTTCATCTTCTGAGCAGTTAATTCCATTACCTTGTCCGTTTTCACAATCACAATTATTTACAAGTTGAGTTTCTCCATATCCTTTTGGAGATAATCTGTCCATTGGTATTCCTTTGTAAATGAGGTAGTCAACAACGGATTGAGCTCTGTTATTGGAAAGCTCTAAGTTGTACTCTTGAGTTGCACGGCAATCGGTATGAGATGCTAATTCAATTACAATATATGGATGCTTAATAAGAATTTGGTAAAGTGAGTCAAGAATAACCATTGATTCAGGACGTAGGTCGTATTTATCAAGGTCATAAAAAATACCTTCAAGCTCAATTTCATCAGTAATAAATGGGTCAAGGTAGAGGTCGCGAACAAAATCTTCTGAAAATTCAAGTCCTACAGTTGAAGCGAATTTTGTTTCACTATCAAAATAATATTTTTTGAAAGCACTTACAGCATATTCATTCTCGGGTTCAAGGTCGTAATGGTAATAACCTGATTTATCTGTTTGGACACTTAAGTTCGTAGTGTCATTTATTCTAAGGTTAACTGTTGCACCTTCAATAGTTTCTTTAGTTCTTAAATTAAATACCGTACCGCTTAAAGTATAAATAAGTGGTGTCATGTAGAAACTATAAATGTCATCTCCACGACTTCCCGGACGATTGGAAGAAAACATTCCTTTGTAACCTTTGGCAACTGTTCCTCCTTTTTCTATTACAATTGCAAAATCATCACCACCGGAGTTTATTGGCATTTTAAGATTCACGGGTTTACTCCATTTTCCATTTTCGTCTTTTTCGCTATAAAAAATATCTAAACCTCCTATTCCTGGATGCTTATCGGATGCAAAATATAATCTTTTGTTTGTATAAGCATAAGGATAAAGTTCATTTCCTTTTGTATTAATAACAGGTCCTAGATTTACAGGGTCGCTCCATGTACGTCCACGTCTAACGAAAGAAGACATCCAAATATCATGTTTTCCGAGTGTTCCTTCCATATTACTTGCAAAATATAATTTTTTTCCGTTTGGTGATAAAGTAGGATGTCCGTATTTAGCAAAAGAATCTGTACAGAAAGGTAAAGGTTCTGGTTCTCCCCAAACTTTCCCTCTTTTTCTAACTACAAAAATACGACAGTTATGTCCTTTGCCTTTGCCATCATTACATTGAGTGTAATACATTGTTCGCATTCTGCGATCGAAACCGGCAACTCCTTCATTGAATTTTGTGTTTACAATTTCATCTTCATCAATTCTTACAGGTTTTAATAATCTGCGATTTTTTCTTCCGGGAGTCATGCTTGCAACAAAAATATCTGTATGTTTTTCACCTGTCCAATTATAAAGATTTCTACCTGTTGCATCGTCTCTGTCAGAAGTAATAACAATTGCTCCCTTGCGATAAAACATTGGTGCAAAGTCATTATCTCTTGAATTTAATCTTCTGAAATCTTCAACTACATAACGTGTTTGTTCCTCTTTCCACTTCAGTGCTTTTTCACAGGTTTCTATGGCTATTTGACCTTCGGGGTCGCCAGGCATTTCTCTAACATACTTTTTAAATTCTACAAGTGCATCTTCATATTTTTCTTGCCTTTTCATCATATCAGCAAGGTTGTAAATTATCTCAGGTTCTGAGTTTTTGAATTTAATAGCCTGTTTATAATAGCTTTCCGCTCTTTTATATTGGCTCATCATTTCATAAGAAAGTGCAAGTTTTTTCTTGATTTCGTACTTTTTATTTTTGTCCTTTACTTTTCTATAAACTTTACGATACATATCAGCAGCCATGTTGAACTGATACATATCAAATGCTTCGTCAGCTTTTTCAATTGAGCCGGTTGTTGAGCATCCAACAAGATAAAAGGATAAGAGTAGAATTAAACCGTAAAATGAAATTTTTTGTATCTTCATAATTGTTACTTTAATCAAAATCGCTTTTTTAAATTTGTAATTACTTTTCTAATGCTTTAATAAAGCGAATAACGTCTTATTATTATTCAATTAACTAATTAGCAAAGATAAATTTTTTAACGAAATTTTGTAATGTAAATACTAATTAATTTTTAATTAATTTTTATTTAGTGCTAATGTTATTGCTATGATGTATCTTAAGTGTTTGTTAATCAAAAAGAAAGCTGTCGGCAGAAAGTATTAGTAATATGTTGATAAATTTATTTTTTTTAGTTTTTTTAAAAAATCAAATATTACTATTCAGCAGGTATAAGATGTTGAGACTTAAAAATATGCCACAGATTCACAGATTGATTTTACTTGATTTAATGAATTATTTACAGAGAGTACTACCTTTGGTTGGTAGTTTTTAAATCTGTGAATCTGTCTTTGACAGACGTAGTCTTATTTCTATTACACTTTACATGTCTTCGACAGACGAAGTCTGTGGCTTTTATATTCTGTAAAGTTGCTGAGTAGTAACAATCTAATTATTGTCAATTATGATAAGGATGATTATTAATTATTGTTAAAGCACGGTACAATTGTTCTGTAAAAAATATTCTTATCATTTCGTGAGTAAAAGTCATGCGGGAAAGTGATATTGATAAATTTGATCTTTTATAAATTTGATTGCTAAAACCGTAAGCACCTCCTACCAAAAATATTAATCTTGAACCTGAGCGATTAAAAAGAGTTTGTAATTGTTTTGCAAATTCAATTGATGTAAATTCTTTTCCTTTTTCATCTAAAATAATAAGAAAGTCATTGACTTTAAGATTACTTAAAACAATTTCCGATTCTTTGATTATAATTCTTTCGGCAGTTTTTTCTTTGGGTATTTTTAATTCTTTGATTTCAAAAGGAATATATTTGTTGATTCTGGATGAATACCGATCAATTTCTTTTTTTACAATACTTTGAGATGTTTTGCCTGTCATCCAAAATTCTACTTTCATTTTTTAAGTATTTAGCATGTATTTATAGAACTTCCCTAAATTAAATGTGAAGTTTTTTTATGAATAGTAGTTGTCAATGTCTGTTAACACTTCACGACTATTTTCTGTAATAAGGATTGTATGTTCAAACTGTGCTGATAATTTACCATCAATAGTTCTTGCTGTCCAGTTATCTTTTTTATCAATTGTTGTTCTGGCTTTTCCTTGGTTGATCATTGGTTCTATGGTAAAAACCATTCCTTTTTTCATTTTTTTACCACTGTTTTTTTCTGCAATATGAACAATTTCCGGTGGTTCATGAAATTGGATTCCTACGCCATGACCGCAAAACTCAAATACAACTCCATAGTTTTCAACATTTCGTGCATATTTGGCAATTTCATATCCAATATTTCCAAAATAATTTCCAACTTTACATTGTTCAATTCCAATATCAAGGCATTTTTTTGTTGCTTTTATAAGCCTTTTTGCTTCTGCAGAAATTTCTCCAACAGTGTACATTTTGCTTGTATCTCCAAAATATCCATCTAATATTGTTGTAATATCGATATTTAAAATGTCACCGTCTTTTAAAATTATTTTTTTTGAAGGTATTCCATGGCAAACAACATTGTTTAGTGAAATGCATGAAGATTTTGGAAAACCATTATAATTTAATGGTGCAGGTAAAGCATTGTTGTCTCTAATGAATTCATCAATTTTCTTGTCAAGAAAATTGGTGTTAACTCCTTCTTTTACATAGCTTTCAATAAATTTTAAAGTTTTAGCAGCAAGTTTAGAACTTTTTTTTATTCCTTCTATTTGTTCTTCTGTTTTTATAATTATTTTAGACATTGATACAAATTATTAATAATTCCTTTTTTCAAATCCTTCATTTTCTTTATCTTTCAATCTTTTATAAATTAAATAGATTAAAATAATAATTATAGCAATAGGAACTGCCGACATTAAAAATGAAATTGCTAATCCTCCAAACATAATTTATGGTTCAATATTTTCTTCTTCCTCTTCATTAATAGCATCATCTTTTTTTGCTTTCATGAATATCAGATTTAATAAAAAAAGAATAATTCCAACAGGAATAAGTACTTTAATAAAATTGAAAAAGAAATCGTTAAACATTAGGCGAGTTTTACTGCTGTTCCGTAAGCCAATATTTCTGAACTTCCTTGCATTACCATTGATGTTGTAACTCTTACATTTAAAATTGCATCTGCACCTAATTGTTGAGCATCCTTTTCCATTCTTACTAATGCTTCTTCTCGAGAATGAGCTATTAGTTTAGTATATTCGGAAATTTCACCTCCAACGATATTTTTTAAACCTGCAAAAATATCTCTTCCAAGATGTCTTGCTCTAACAGTGTTTCCTCTTGCTATTCCAAGAATTTCTGTAATTTCTTTTCCGGGAATTGTTTCTGTGGTTGTAGTAATCATTTTTTTTATTTTTTAAAGTTTAACTATTTCTGCTTTACGGTCAATTTTTTTAATAAGTCCACTTAGCACTCTGCCTGGTCCAACTTCTGTAAAAGAAGTAGCACCATCAGCTATCATATTTTGAATACTTTGTGTCCATTTTACTGGAGCTGTAAGTTGTTCAATAAGATTCTTTTTTATTATTTCAGGATTATCAGATCCTTCTGCTGAGGCATTTTGGTATATTTTACAAATGGGTTTAACTATTTCTGTAGTTTCAATTGCTTTTGCTAATTTTTTTCTTGCAGGTTCCATTAATGGTGAATGAAAAGCTCCTCCAACTTTTAAAATCAAAGCTCTTTTGGCACCTTTTTCTTTCAGTATTTCGCAAGCTTTTTCTATTCCTTTTATTGAACCCGAAATTACAACCTGCCCTGTAGAATTATAGTTTGCAGGAACAACAATTTCATCAATTGAATTACAAACTTCTTCAACTACGTGGTTGTCAAGACCGATAATCGCTGCCATTGTTGATGGCTCAATTTCACATGCTTCTTGCATTGCATTGGCTCGCTGACGAACAAGATTTAATCCGTCTTCAAACTTCATTGCTTTGGCTGCAACAAGTGCGGAAAATTCACCAAGCGAATGTCCTGCAACCATCTCAGGAGAAAAGCTATCTTTATTGGCTAAGGCTGTTGCAACGGAATGGATGAAAATTGCAGGTTGTGTTATTTTTGTTTGTTTAAGTTCTTCTTCGGTGCTGGCAAACATTATGTCGCTTATTCTAAAACCAAGTATTTCATTTGCAGATTCAAAAATTGCTTTTGCTTCTTTGTTTTCGATGTAAAGGTTTTTGCCCATTCCAATAAATTGTGAACCTTGACCGGGAAAAATATATGCTTTCATAAAAAATAAATTTGTTTTTCAATGTTATTATTAAATATTGAGCTTAAAAAATAATATGCAAATGTCTTTATTTTCATGAATAATTATATGAAAATTATGTTTTTTAGTAAAAATAAAAATTTAGAATAGATGTTTATTCCCTTGAATGCTTTGTTGACAGTGGTTTGTAAAAAAAAATGAATGCTTGTTTTTGTGAAATGATATTGATGTGGAATATGTTTTAGACTGTTCTAAAGATATTTTTGTGGTTCAAATAATTTTCTTAGAGACACTATAATAGATTTAATATGTAATTTCAATTACAGCATTGCCGTAGATGAAGAAATTTGTAGTATCGCATTTGTTAATTTTAAACTGACCGTATTTATCTCCAATTTGACAATTTAAGAAATCAAGTTTGTAGATAATTTTCCCTGAATCAGCTTTTGTGTATGTGATGCAATTAGCAGGTAGTTCAATAAAGGGGTCAATTAAATTTATAGTTTCAAAAAGGCAAAGTTCTTTATCAGTACGATTATCAAAGCGGATATATCCGAAGTTTTTTTCCTGACATTCGGGTATTGTGGGTTGTTGATTATTTGGGTCGGGAATAATGATATTTCCTTCTTCTTTATTACATGAATAACTAAA
>JAYEOP010000259.1 GCA_034723125.1 Bacteroidota bacterium
GTTTGGTGTGAATGTGTTTGCTGCGTAAATATGAAATTCGGTGGGAATGCACACTTCATTTGAAATGGAATTTGTTGAATCATCTGCTCTGTTTGCAACTATTCTGTAGCAGTAAAATTCTTGGTTTATTTTTGTGAAACTGTCTGTGAATGTGTAATTTTCCTGTAAAGACAATTCATGAATTGTCTCTACGAGGGTAAATTGATTTTTTGATTTATCAAAAACCTGTAATTCGTAATTTTCTACGCCTTGTTTCCATTTTTTGTATGCTGTCCATTTTAATTTTGGGTAAATGCTTTTTGCTTCTGTTGTAAGAAGGATGCTTTTGCCGTAATTTGTGTAATCACTTTTGTAATCGCAACTATCAATTACAAACATTCTGTAAAAATATGACTGTTCGTCAACTCTGTTGTTAAAATCAAGGAAATCAAATGTTTGATTGTCGCTTGTGCTTAATTCGTACCAACTTATTCCGTTTTCTGATTTTTCTAAGGTGTAGGTTTTGGGAATTCCTTTTGTTGCTTCTGTCCATTCGATTAGGATGTTTTCGTTATTTTCAACTGTGGCTCTGATAATCTCGTTTGCTTTTACATGTTGCTCTATGAAAAAATATTTTGTTGAATCTGTTGAGCAACCAAAATCACTTGTTGATGTGAGTGTTACGGCTTTTTCACCTGTGTCTGAATAAATGTGATTTGGGTTTTGTAGTTGCGAATAATTGCTGTCTTCAAATTCCCAAAACCATTGCTGAACTTTGCCCGAATCGATAAATGATTTATCGTAAAAAAACATTGTGTCTTCAAGGCAGTTGTTGAGATAAATGTAAGCGGCAAGGGGCATTGGGTGGACGTAAACATTCTTTAAAATTGAATCCTTGCAATTTTTATCACTTGTTGAAATTATTTTTATCGGATATTTTCCCCATTCTAAAAATGAAAAATTATTTATTGCAGGATTTGTTGATGTTAAACTGTCATCAACAAACCATTGGCGAGCTAAAGTACCTGAACTGATTTTTGATTGGTCAACAAAAATAAAGTTGTTTGAATCAAGGCATTGGGTTGAATCGTTTATTGAAAAATCTGCTGTTGGTGATGGGTAAACAAAAATTGATTTTCTTGCCGTATCGGGACATCCGAGACTTGAAGTAGAAACAAGTTGAACCTCATAAGTTCCATTACTAAGATATTTCATTTGTCCGTTGGAATCGGTTGAAGTTGAAGCGTTACCAAAGTCCCAGTAATAACTCAACCTAACAGCATTTGACCAAGCTGTTAGGTTTATGAATTCAAAATTATTTTCGTTAAAACACTGAACAGAATCAGTAACAGAGAAATCCGCTTTTGGTGATTCAAGAACTATAACTTGTTTTGTGATTGAATCTTTACAACCAAGAACTGAAGTGGCAACAAGTTTAACATCAAAAGTATCAAAGCTTGAATATTTCATTTGTCCGTTGGAATCGGCTGAAGTTGAGGCGTTACCGAAATCCCAGTTGTAGTTTAAACCTAACAGGTTTTGAAAACCTGTTAGGTTGGAAAAAGCAAAATCATTTTCATTCAAGCATTGAACAGAATCGTTTACAGAAAAATCCGTTTTTGGATTTGGGTTTACAAAAATTGATTTTGTTGCCGTATCTACACATCCGAGACTTGAGGTTGAAATAAGTTGAACTGAAAAAGTATCAAATTTTGAATAGATAATTTGTCCGTTAGAATCCGTTGAACTTGAATCGTTACCAAAATCCCAGCTGTAGTTTAAACCTAACAGGTTTTGAAAAGCTGTTAGGTTTGTAAATTGAAAACTGTTTTCATTAAAACACTGCGAACTGTCATTTACAGAAAAATCCGCTTTTGGTGATTCAAGAACTACAACTTGTTTTGTAATTGAATCTTTACAAGCAAGAGTTGAAGTAGCAAGAAGTTTAACATCAAAAGTATCAAAGCATGAATATTTCATTTGTCCGTTGGAATCCGTTGAAGTTGAGGCGTTACCGAAATCCCAGATGTAGTTTAAACCTAACAGGTTTTGAAAAGCTGTTAGGTTTGTAAATTGAAAACTATTTTCGTTTAAACATTGCGAACTGTCATTAACTGAAAAATCTGTAACAGGACTTGGATGTACAATAATTTCTTTTGTTGCAGTATCTCTGCAAGCATGATTTGTCTCCTCAATTAAAACCACATTAAAAGTATCTGCAATTAAATAAATATGTTGTGCCGTATCAGCATTTGAAGTGTTGTTATCTCCGAAATACCATGTCTTTGAAACATTTAAATTTAAAGAATCACTTGGGTTTAAGAAAGTAAAGTTGTTTTGGGCAAAGCATTGGGCTGTATCTGATGATATTTTAGCAGTTGGGGAAGGATTTACAAAAACTGTTTTAGTTTTTGATGCTGAACAACCATAATCTGAAAGTACTGTTAATTTTACATCAAAGGTATCTACAAAAGCATAGTGATGTGTTGGGTTTTGGATATACAAATTACTGCTATCCCCCAAATCCCATTCATAAGTAAAATTACCTGCAACAATACCTGAACTGTCTGAAAATAAAAAATGATTACCATTAAGACATTGGATAGTATCATTGATATAAAAATCTGCTGTTGGATAAGGACTAATGCGAATTTCACGGGTTAAGGTATCAGTGGCTACCGTATCATGCCAAAGAACTACACTAACATTATAAAGCCCTGTATCTAAAAACACATGCCCTGGCTCCATTAAGTTTGAATAATTGTTTATTATTGAAATACTATCCCCAAAACACCAAAGCACTGAATCTATATGAGAGGTATCTGAAATAAGAAATTTAGCAGTATCTCCAAAGCAGGTATTTTTTACGTCAAAATCAGGAATGAAAAAGTAGGATTGGATAAAGTCGGGGAGACCGTATGATACACCCCAATACTGCCCGTTATATAAACCTTTATCAACATAATTACAAGAATTTCCCTTTTTATTTGGATAGTTAATTACTCCTAAATGATTTTGACTTCTTGCTGCATATATTTTCC
>JAYEOP010000260.1:0-1637 GCA_034723125.1 Bacteroidota bacterium
GAAGATAATCCTGTTACAACTGATATTGTAATTGATATTCTTGATGTTGATTATCCGAAACCTTTTAATGCCGAACTGATAGATTGCCTTACAGGAAAAGTTCAAAAAATAGATTTTCAGGTAGATGACTACAAAGTAATTTTTAAAAATATAACGGTAACAAAGTATCCTAAAATAATAAGATTTAATGCTCTTATGACAAGAGGATATCTGAAAGGAGAAGAACCGAAAACAGAGGAAGAAAAAATAGAAACTGCAAGGACTATCAGGAGAATAAAACAGCAAACAGATAGCTGGTCGCCACTTGCCGAAAATCAGATTATTGCCCAGCCCACTACAATTCGCCCCATTGTCGCACATGGTGGATATCATCAACTTGGAAATAAAAGAGCGGTAATTTGGACGAATAATAAAAAATTGTCAGGGTACTTTGAAATAATAAACCTGAATAATAATAAACAACATCCTGCTACCCAACCGGTTGTTTATAGAGGAAAACTCGAAGATGCAGGCTTTCATATCTGGGGCGGAAATAACCTGATTGCTGACTTTTCGGATTTCAACGAGTTGGGATTTTATAAAATAAGACTTGTGTTTGAGCAGGATGAAAGAGAAATAGCAGATTCTTATGGTTTTTCAATTAAGCCTTCTCTTTATGTTGACTTCGCTCAAAAAGCTTCCGTGTTTTTGTATTATCAACGATGTGGAATGGAAATTCCCGGTTGGCACAAAGCATGTCATACCGATGATGCTGTTATTATGCCCGATGGAAAACGGATTGATGCCAGCGGTGGATGGCATTCTGCCGGTGATTTGAATAAATGGATAGGACCTGCACATTTTGCTATGCGGGGGCTGATTACACTTTATGAAACTTTTCCCGAAAAATTTGCAGCAGACAAAAGAAATGGTATCCCAAAACTTATTGATGAAGCATGGTGGGAAGTAATGTTTTATAACAAAGTGTATTACCAAGGGTCGTTTCTATCGATAATAACTCCGGGGGCTAATCCGTGGGTTTGGTTGGGTCCTCCCGAAAATGCACCACAACGTATTTTGACTTTGGAACATATCGAAAAAATCCATCAAAGAAGCAATAGCGTTACTACTTTGTTTACCGCAGCTTCGATGGCGGGAGCTGCCCATTTGATGGCTCCATATAAAAACGATGATTATGAAAAAACAGTTAAGATTGCCGAAGAATGTTATGAAATCAATCGTAAAACCGACCCTAATAAAGTAACAAGTCGAGGTACTTTTGGAGTTGGGCTTGGTGATAATTTTCTTATGTTCCAAGCTGGATTGCTTCAATTGGATATGGAACTTTACCGAATTACCCAAGACAATAAATATAAAATTGATGCTAAGGAACGTGTCGAAAAAATACTTTCACTTAATAATAGTGATGGAACTTTTTTTACTGATGAAGCGAAAACTAATAAACAATCACACATCGACATTCATTATTTGGCACTTTATGAATATCTGATAACAAACCCCGAAACTCCTTTTAAAGGTGATATTAAAAAAGTTTTTATTAATTATTTAAATT
The DNA here is from genome assembly GCA_034723125.1 of Bacteroidota bacterium. Classification (NCBI taxonomy): domain Bacteria; kingdom Pseudomonadati; phylum Bacteroidota; species Bacteroidota bacterium. Next base: position 1,553 of record JAYEOP010000260.1, read on the forward strand.
ACATGAAACCATTGCTCAATTTGTCTCCTTTTGGTCAGGTTGGCAGATATACAAAAGATGGCGAAATAAGCAATATTCCCGGAAG
>JAYEOP010000260.1:1737-3017 GCA_034723125.1 Bacteroidota bacterium
TAATCCGTGTTATCCGCGTTCTAATAGAACACAGATTACGCTGATTTACACAGATAATAAAAAATAAAAAACGATAAAAATAAGTAGAAATATAAATGATAAATTTAAAACTAATTAAAATAAAATCTGCGATAATCCGCATAATCCGTGTTATCCGCGTTCTAATTAATTTTAAAATTTTTATTATATTTGCATTTGTAATATTATAAGTTAATAACAATGTATAAAACAGAAATAGATACTGTATGGAAAGCTCTTAATATGAAAAGTATCAAAGATAAAACTCATAAATATTATTTAAAATGAAAAAAACCTTAAACCCAATTCTAATTCTTATGACAGGAATATTATTCTTTACTCTTACAACAATTCCTGTAACATTATTTTCGCAAACAATTAATAACGAATCACCATGGAATAAAAAATATGATTTTATCTATGATATTCCACCAATACTTTTCCATTATCATCATGGAATTCTGGCAGGTAGTTATCCTCCCGATAAGGAAACAATGGAAATTGGTTTTAACGATGTGAGTCGTTTTTTAGGTCACGTTTGTTTATGCGGTGCAGGAGGATATCGGATTTCTCAGATAACAACAAATTTAATAATGGGTGATGAAGAACCATTGGAAAGAGAAGGGTTTACACTTATTAGTAGCAGGGATCACACAGTAAGCGATGTAATTGCATATACTCTGGGATGTAGCAGAAGAAATAATCCCGAAAAAAATCATTATTTTATTGATGATTCCATAAATGCACCCAAAAGAGTATATCATTATTATATTGCTTATCATCCGCAAAAAAAAGCTGTTCATATTGTGTATAATAAACACTTGCTTATTGGAAACGAACTGATGGACAGACTTTGGAAAGTTGAACTTGCCTTTGACAAAGATCCCCATTCCATAAATCAAGTTGATAGCAAATTATATCAGGACACTATGGAGAAGATAGTAAAAGAAGTTTTGCTGGGTCAGAAAAAAGGTCTGTTTGAAGTAGAACCAATTGAATATGATGAGTTTTTATCACGGATAAGTAAACTAAAAACAAAATGACTTCAATAAACAAATATTTCAGTATTATTTTACTTTTCATGTTTTTTCTGATAGGATGTTCTGAATCGGGAAAACAGCAAAACGGAAATGTCCTTGAAGGAAATTTCTGGAAAAATCAGGCATTGACGGATATTCTTCCATATTGGACAAAATATTCCATTGATACTGTTGACGGGGCTTTTATTACTAACCTTGATAGAAGTTTTAACCAAATTGAAG
>JAYEOP010000261.1 GCA_034723125.1 Bacteroidota bacterium
TGTCGATATGACCCGTATGTATGTCTGCGGTCGCCTTGACTCTCAATGCGCGCGGGCGTTCACGGTGGCCAGGACAATACAGGATTGGATCGCTGAGCAATTAAAACCGGGAACGATCTGCTCAACAGTCTACGAGCAGGCCCTGCAAATGGCCGACGATGCCGGGTTGGCAGAACATTTTATGGGCCCTCCCGGCGAACAGGCCGGCTTTGTTGGCCATGGTGTCGGGCTGGAGCTGGATGAGTTCCCTGTTCTGGCACCAAAGTTTGACGTTCCCTTGCAGGTCGGTCAAACGGTGGCCGTGGAGCCGAAATTCACCTTTGCCGAACATGGCATCGTCGGGATTGAGAACACCTATGCTGTGACGCAAGAGGGGGGCGAGAAGATCAGTGTGTTATCGGATGAACTGATGGAGATCGATTGAAGTTTATCGGCGAGTTTAAAGCATCGCTGATGAAGAAGTGTACCCCAGCCAAAAGGTTTCTGCCGGCCTGAGTGTCGGTGTTATGAACAGATTTAAAGTCTCATATTTCGTGAGTATTTGAAAAAGGAACGGGGTGGCTTTTTTGCCACCCCGTTCTGGTATTAAGCTGTGAGCGTCAGGGGTGTCTCTTCGACTTTGGCCAGATTCCCGTCCGCTTGCGGATAAAGCGTCTGCTCATAACCCTCATCATCGTGTGCTTTCAGTCCGACAGGAGCAAGAGCTTCAACGCTGAAGCGCAGGTAACGTTCCGTCAGTTCCTCTTCTATCCTGAGGTTTCTGATCTGGGTCAGGGTTGCGTACAGCGGCTCCAGTGTTGGAACCAGTTTTTCAACCTGGCCGGTCAGTACCTGCATCGCTTCAGAATCGTCCGCTGCCTCATCATCAACTTCACGGCTCAAACTTGTCCGGGCGAGATCAACGAATGAGGCGCTCTGAACAGCCGAGCGGATTTCGACCAACGTACTGTTGTCCTGGAAGGCTTGATCTGCCTCCTCACCCTCAGGAATCTCGACCGGTGCTGGAACGGTTTCCGGTGTCTCTTCGCCTGGAAGAAGGATCGCCGTTTCCGTCTGGCTGGCTGAGATGCTCAAAAGATCGGCCCGATTGTGACTGAGTGAATACTCACCGGTTTTCAAATTGAGAGAGAAATCAAAAGAACGGACCTGAACAGCGGTCATCATGAACTGGTTGGTCTGGCTGGCGGCTGTTATGCTGCCGTCTCCGGTCTCTGTGTATGCCGTCTGGGTCTGGGTCATCTCCAATGCCGCAGCGCGGGTCATGGTCAGTGAGAAATCGATCTGTTCGACGCCTTCAGAACGTATGGTTTCTGTGATGCCGCGCGACAGTTGTTTAGCCATCTGCGGCGGTAAGCCCATCCCTTTGAACAGCTTACGCAGATCTTTACCGATTCGCCTCAACCCGCCCTGTTTAATCTCTTCCTCCGCCGTTTCTTTGTCGACCGGTTTTGCATCGGCAAGAGCCTTGTCGAGAGATTGGCTTAAATGCGCCATCGCCTTGAGGCTTTTGTTATCATTGATTTTACGATATGAAGACAGTCCATCGACGGCTTTGACCAGAGGAGGTTGCCGGGGGCAGCAGACATTTGATTCTGGTCCCTGGGTTTCAGATGCTGGTGCGGTTGCGATTTTAGATGGATCTACCGGGGTGTTCTGCTGTTCATTCGGGATGGCTTGGGTGACCATTGGGCTGATTGTCAGACTCATCATCGTCTCCTGGTCTATGAATGATGTTTTTGGCACATGCTGTTTTATCGGCCCCAGGGTGTGATGACTTTAATGGTTTTTTCGCTATCTTATTGGTTTTGCGTTGTTTTTGTTTTTCTGATGCGGCATCATAGACATTAATATCTTGAAATTATTATGAAAACAGGAGCAGATCATGTTGAGTTACAACCGCGTTTATATCAACGGTCAGTGGGGGTCCGCGGACGGCAGTGAACGGATCGCTGTCATTAACCCGGCAACGGAAGCTGTTGTCGGTGAGGTCCCCGCGGGAACGGTTGGGGATATTGATCAGGCCGTTCAGGCTGCGCGCGCTGCTCTGCCAAGTTGGTCACTGACCAGTCCTCAGGTGCGGGTCGGTTATCTGAAACAGATCCACCAGGAACTGGTCGCCCGTGCGCCTGAAATCGCCGAGTTGATCACCGATGAGTTGGGTATGCCGATCAAACTCAGTCAGCGGATTCAGGCCGGTCTGCCGGCGCTGGTGACGAACAGCTATGTTGATCTGCTGGAGACCTATGAGTTCTCGGATCACATCGGTCATTCCCTTGTTCTGAAAGAGCGGATTCAGACCGGACAGGTGGATATCAACGGCGGTCGCTTTAACCTGCAAGCACCCTTTGGTGGTTATAAACAGTCGGGGAATGGGAGGGAGCTGGGACGTTACGGGTTGGAGCAATTCCTTCATGTGAAAGCCGTACAGTATTGATGAGTCGTCAGAGTCCGCTGTTCAGCTGTGACACCTGCTCGTTCAGGGTGAAGAAATCGTAGATCACGCCAACGCCGAGCAGTCCTCCGGTCAGCAGATAAATCAAACCACTGATCCATTTTCCCAGGAACATACGATGAATACCGAACAGGCCGAGGAAGGTCAGTAAAATCCAGGCGACGGAGTAATCGTAGGGCCCGGTAGTAAAGTGCAGGTCGGCCTGCCGGTCCATGCCGGGAATCAGGAACAGGTCGATGATCCAGCCGATGCCCAACAGCCCCAGAGTGAGCAAGTAGATCGTTCCCGAGATCGGTTTGCCGTAATAGAAGCGGTGCGAACCGGTGAAGCCGAAAATCCACAGGATGTAACCGATCGATTTTTTATGTGTATCGTCGTAGTGATTCATCCGTTCTCCTCTTCCCCTTCCAATTCGATACCCAGAGCGACCAGATAGTGTGAAACCATATTATCGGTGGCAATAATGCAGACAAGTTCAGCCAGATGCTGATTATTCTTCAATACTTTTTTGATGTGCGGCACGGTTGTATCATTGACTTTTTATTGGTCGA
>JAYEOP010000262.1 GCA_034723125.1 Bacteroidota bacterium
AGATTGAGAAGATTGAGAAGATTGAGAAGATTGAGAAGATTGAGAAGATTGAGAAGATTGAGAAGATTGAGAAGATTGAGAAGATTGAGAAGTGATGATTGTTTATTCGATAATCGTTTTGTTTATCCGGAATTTGACTGCCGACTGAAGACTGAGAACTGAAGACTGTTTTTGACTGCCGACTGAGGACTGAAGACTGTGGACTGTTTTTGACTGCCGACTGCCGACTGCTGACTGAAGACTGAAAACGACTATAAAATCCCTTAATAAACAAAAGCTCTCCGTATGGATAAACAATCACTAATTTTATTTTTACCTTTGCGGAAAAATAAAATTGATGAATAAAAAATATAACTACTTATTACCATTATTGTTAAGTATCATGTTTGCTTTAGGAATGCTTGTTGGAACCAAGTTTAGCCCTGATTCATTTAGAGCAAAAAACAATGATACACATAAATTTAAGGAAGTAATAAGTCATATTAATACATCTTATATTGATACTGTAAATAATAATAAATTAGTTGAGCTTGCTGTAAAAAAAGTAATAAATAATCTTGACCCTCATTCCGCTTATATTTCAAAAAGTGAACTTACTGCTGTAACACAAGATTTACAAGGAGATTTTGAGGGTATTGGAATAGAATTCAATATTTTAAATGATACGCTGATTGTTGTTTCTCCAATTTCGGGAGGACCTTCCGAAAAACTTGGAATAAAAGCAGGTGATAAAATTATTACTGTTGATGAAGAAAATATTGCTGGTGTAGGATTAACAAATGCGGATGTGCGAAATAAATTGTTGGGTAAAAAAGGAACAATTGTAAAGGTAGAAATACTTAGAAATGGTAATAAGGAAGTACTGGCATTTGATATTGTAAGGGATAAAATTCCAATTTATAGTATTGATGCAGCTTACATGGCAGACGATAAAACAGCATACATAAAGATAAATCGTTTTTCAGCAAAAACAGCTTCGGAGTTTGTAAAAGCATTAAATAAACTTGAAAACGAAGGAATGCAAAATCTCATTCTTGACCTTGGAGAAAATCCAGGAGGATATCTTCAAGTTGCATTTCAAGTTACTGATCAATTTTTTAATTCAAAAAAAATAATTGTTTATACAAAAGGAAGAGCAAGGAAGAGAGAAGAATATTATTCATCAAAACGTGGTGGTTTTAAAACAGGAAAACTTGTTGTGTTGATAGATGAAGGCTCTGCCTCAGCAAGTGAAATTGTTGCTGGTGCAGTACAGGATTGGGATCGTGGATTTATTATCGGCAGAAGGTCTTTTGGAAAAGGTCTTGTGCAGGAGCAAATGGAATTGACTGATAAATCAGCATTGCGTCTTACCGTTGCAAAATATTTTACACCCTCAGGTAGATTTATTCAAAAACCTTACAAAAATGAATCTAAGGCAGATTACTACCTTGATATTTATAACAGATATTTAAACGGAGAATTAACAAATAAAGATAGTATTGATATTCCTGATTCTTTAAAATATCAAACTGATGGTGGCAGAATTGTTTATGGTGGCGGTGGAATTATTCCTGATTTTTTTGTGGCAATTGATACTTCTATGAACTCAAATTATTTGAGCCAACTAATTCATAAAGGATTAATTTATAAATACACTTTGGAATATCTCGACAAAAATAGACTGGTTTTAAAAAAGAGATATCCTGATTTTAAACAATTTGATGCTAAATTTAACACAAATAGTATTTGGAATGATTTTTTAACTTTTGCTACTAAAGAAGGTGTAACTAAGAATGAAAAGGATTTGAAAAGTTCAGGAGAACTAATTAAACTTCAGTTAAAAGCACTTATTGCCAGACAGTTATTTGATCATGGCTCATATTTTAGAATTATTAATCAAAGTAATAATGAATTTCAAAAAGCTATTGAAGTAATTAATTCTGATATGTTTGATAAAATGGGAATTCATTATTAGAATTAAATAAAATAGTGTTGCAATAAAATATGTGTAAGGAAAGTTAATTTAATTGTAGTCAGAAAAAATTAAACCTCTAAATTTGTTTGATAAAAAAATTAAACTCATGTTTCAAAAATCAATAATTTTAATTTTAAGTGTTTTACTTTTTACAAAATATGTTAATAGCCAAGAACTAAATTGTAATGTAACTGTTGTATCCAAACAAATTCAATCAACTGATAAGCATGTTTATGACAATATGCGTGAAGGTATTATGGAATTTATGAAAGGTCAGGTGTGGACAGAAGATAAATATAAACCCGTAGAAAGAATAGAGTGTAATTATTACATAAAAATTGATGACAGACCTCAAACTGATAAATTTAAAGGAAATATTCAGGTTCAATCTGTTCGTCCTGCTTTTGGAACAAATTATAATTCTACAGTATTGAATGTTCTTGATAAAAAAATAACATTTGATTATGTTGAGTTTGCAACTATTGATTTTAACGAGGGTTCATTTACTTCAAATCTTGCATCAATTTTATCCTACTATGCATACATAATTTTAGGACTTGATTACGATTCTTTTTCAAAATATGGAGGAACACCTTATTATCAGAAAGCTCAGGAAATTGTAAATCAGGCACAAGGAAAAGGATATGAAGGATGGGATGCTTTTAGTACTGAAAAAAATAATAGATACTGGCTTGTGAATCAATTGTTAGACCCTAGATTTAAACCTTTGCGTGAAGCTATTTACATTTATCATCGTAATGGTCTTGATAAAATGACTAAAGAAAAAGAAGCATCAAGACATGCCATTGGCGAAAGCTTACAATTATTAAAAAAAGTTCATAGAGACGAGCCTGATTCTTACCTGTTAAGACAATTCTTGACATCAAAAAGAAATGAAATTATTAAAATTTATTCCAACGCTACAGCTACTGAGATTGATGAACTTAAGTCATTAATGAAAGAAATAGACCCTGCTAATTATTCAAAATATTCGGAAAAGTTAAAAAAATAATATTTTCTTTTGTTTAAAATATAAAGAATGTTAGAAAATCTGAAAATCAGCAACTATGCAATAATCAATGAGATAGAAATTGATTTTGCTAAAAGTTTAAATGTTATTACAGGAGAAACAGGTGCAGGAAAATCAATTTTACTTGGAGCTTTAGCTTTGATTCTTGGTAACAGAGTTGATAAAACGGCACTTCACAATCAGAACTCTAAATGCATTATTGAGGGAGTTTTTGATATTCAGAAATTGGATCTTCAGAATTTCTTTGATAAAAATGACCTTGATTATGAAACGCAAACAATTTTGAGAAGAGAAATTGTGCCAAGTGGAAAATCACGTGCTTTTATAAATGATACTCCTGTGAAACTGGATATTCTTAAAGAGCTTTCAGAAAAATTTATTGATATACATTCGCAACATCAAACTATAAGACTGAATGATACTTCTTTTCAGCTTTCTATTTTGGATGCTTATTCAGGAACAAAAAAGGATTTAAGTGATTATAAAAAGCTTTTTAAAGAATATAAAAAATTTGTTCAAAAGCTGGAATTACTTGAAGTTGAAGAAAGGAAAGCAAAAAAAGACCTTGATTATTTTAATTTTCAATTAGAGGAAATAGAAAAATCAGGATTAGAAGATAATGAAAATGAAGAACTTGAAAAGGAATTTTTAGTACTTTCAAATGCAGAAAAAATTCGTAACAACATAAACCATATTCTATATTCCGTTGATGAAGACGAGCAAAATATTCTTGATAAAATCAATGAGTTAAAATCACTTTTTTCTGAAATTTCAGGCTTTGACACTAAAATTGAAGATTTTTTTAAAAGAATGGAATCAGTTTCTCTTGAATTAAAAGAGCTAAGTATTGACTTGGCAACTTATAAAAATCAAGTGGAAGTTGATGAAAAAAGAATTGACGAAATTACTGACAGGCTAGACCTTATTAATCAACTTTTGACAAAGCATCAATTTAAAGAAGTAGCTGAGTTGAATGATTACGCAAATACACTACGAACAAAGATTGACGGGATAACTTCCCTTGAAAAAGAAATTTCTGAAACAAAAAATGTAATAGAAAGTACATTTGGCGAATTAACAGAAAAAGCCAATTTAATTTCTGAATTGCGGCATTCTCACAAAACATCTGTAGAAGAAAAGTTAGTTGCTTTGTTACAACAAGTAGGAATGAACAATGCTCGTATTGAATTCAAGTTGGATGAATTAGAAGAATTTAATGATTACGGAAAGGATAGGCTGAACATCTTCTTTAGTTCTAATACAGGTATTCCACTTCAGCCAATTAATAAAGTTGCTTCCGGTGGTGAATTGTCAAGACTTATGCTATGTATAAAATACATTCTTGTAGGTACTGCACTTCTTCCTACAATAGTTTTTGATGAAATTGACCTTGGAATTTCGGGCGAAATTGCAATAAAAGTTGGAGAAATGCTTGGCAAGCTTTCAAATAACCATCAAGTTATTTCTATCACTCACTTACCACAAATTGCAGCAATGGGAAAAGAACATTTTCTTGTTTACAAAACTACTGAAAACGAGCAGACAAATACAAAAATTAAAAAATTAAATAAAAAAGAGAAAATTGGAGAATTGGCGAAAATGATAGGAGGGGAGAGTGCAGGAGAAAAGGCATATCAAAGCTCTAAAGAACTAATCAAAAAATTTTCTTAATATTGTTCTGAGGTAAATATCATTAGACATTAAATATTTATAAAACATTAAATTATTAAAATATGAGTTATAATTTACTAAAAGGAAAAAGAGGAATTATTTTCGGAGCCTTAAATGAGGATTCCATAGCTTGGGCGATTGCAAAAAAAGCTTACGAAGAAGGAGCAAAATTCACTTTGACAAATGCACCTATCGCTTTACGTTTTGGTAAAATTAATGAGCTGGCAAAAGAAACAAAATCAAAAGTTATTCCTGCCGATGTAACATCCTTGGCGGATATTAAAAATTTGTATGATGAATCAATTAAAATCTTAGGAGGCAAAATTGATTTTGTATTGCATTCCGTAGGTATGTCCCGAAACGTAATTAAAAAGAAAGAGTATCCTTTTCTTGATTATAAGCATTTTCAGGAAACACTTGATATTTCCGCTATTTCTTTGCACAAAGTTTTGAATATCGCATTTAAAAATGATTATTTAAACGAAGGTGCATCAGTTATTACACTTACCTATATTGGCTCTCAAAAAATGTTTAATACCTATAGTGATATGTCTCAGGCAAAGGCACTTCTTGAATCCATAGTTAGAAGTTTTGGTAATCACTACGGATTAAAAAAGAAAGTACGAATAAATTCAGTATCACAAAGTCCAACACCTACAACAGCAGGAAAAGGAGTGGAGGGATTTGATTCATTTCTTCATTTTGCTGATAAAATGTCTCCACTAGGCAATGCAAATGCAGTGGAATGTGCAAATTATGTTGTTTCACTTTTTTCTGATCTGACATCAAAAGTTACAATGCAAAACCTATATCATGATGGTGGATTTAGTAGTGTAGGTATTAGTAATGAAGTTTTAAAAAATTACAAACCCGAAATTGAGGATATTAAAAAAGTTGCCGGAAAGGAGTGAGCTAAAAACTAAAAACCTATACTAGGTGTAGTTTGTAACTACACCTATATATTGAAACCCCCGTACTATGTGTAGTTTGGCTAAAATCCTGTACTAAGTGTAGTTTGTAAGTTGTTAATATTAAGGTGTAGTTGCAAACTACACCTAGTGAGTGTGTTACACGCTAAAGTTGTATATTATTTTTCCGTAATGTGGATAGTTTAATTACATATAGTAAATTTAATAGAAGAATTAACAATTAAAAACTATAAATATTTTGCTAAAAAAACCAATAACACTTTATTTTTACAATAAAAAAATCGTATCCGTACTAGGTGTAGTTTGTAACTACACCTATATATTAAAACCTATAATTGAATTTTTATATCAAATCAATTTCAATTAATGATTCCAATTCTGCATAGTTTCTTGCACTACTATACAAATAATCTTCAGGATTTATAACCCAGCCTGCTTTTACAGGATTTTCATGTATATAATTCAATCGTGAATCAATCATTTCGTTATTATATAATTCAACTGCATGATTATCATGTGTCCAAAATTGTATATTTCCTACACGTTTGTTGAATTTTCCATAATATTGAAATATCATATTCAACCAACCTTTTCTGCTTTCTTTTTTGTTATTTGCAATTGATTTTAGAATTTCTTTTGATGTGTATTTTTTTAAATCCCTAACAATATCTGATAAATTATTTTTTTTACTTTGCATAATTACATGAACATGATTTGTCATAATTACATAAGCATAAAGTAATAATCCTTTATTCTTTCTGCAATGAGTAAAACTGTCAATTATAATATCGCGATAATCTTTTCGTGAAAAGACATCTGCCCATCCAACAACTTGAAATGTTAAGAAATACAATCCGTTTTGATTTAATATTTGATAAGAAATACCCAATTTTCAATCTTTTTTGAAATTGCAAATTACTTAATATTTTACTATATTTTAAATGATTGTTAATATAATATTAAGGTGTAGTTACAAACTACACCTAGTGAGTGGGCTAAAAACTAAAAACTAACAACTAAAAGCTAAAAACTTAAAACTAACAACTAAAAACTAAAAAAAACATCCTACTTTTGCACAACAAAAAAATCTTTCATTTTATGGAAATAGTAATAAAAAATCTTACTAAAAAATACGGACTTCAAAAAGCAGTTGATGATATTTCATTTAATTTAAAAAGAGGAGAAGTTCTCGGTTTTCTTGGACCAAATGGAGCAGGAAAAACAACAACAATGAGAATTATCAGTTGTTTTTTGGCACCAACATCAGGAGACGTTTTACTTAATGGAAAATCAATCTTTGAAAATCCTGAATCTTTTAAGCTTAAAATCGGTTATTTGCCTGAGAATAATCCATTGTATCAAGATATGTTTATTATTGATTATTTAAAATTTATTGCCGAAATACAGAAAGTTCCTAAAGAAAAAATTCCATCAAGAATACTAGAAATAATTGATTACACAGGATTAGGAATTGAAAGGCATAAAAAAATCGGAGAGTTGTCAAAAGGATACAGGCAGAGAGTAGGGTTAGCACAGGCACTTATCCATGACCCTGAAATTCTTATTCTTGATGAACCTACTTCGGGTCTTGACCCTAATCAAATTGTAGAAATTAGAGAGCTAATAAAAAATCTCGGTAGAGAAAAAACAATCCTTTTAAGCACACACATTTTGCAGGAAGTAGAAGCAACTTGTGATAGAATAATTATTATAAATGAAGGACAAATTGTTGCTAATTCAACTACGAGTGAGCTAAGAGCAAAAATGCAAAGCAATGAATTAGTTACAGTTCAGATTGGGTCGGATGAAACAATAGATAATATTTCTAAAAAGCTATTGGAGATTGAATCAATTCCTAATCTTGAAGTTATTGATGATAAAAAAAATATTTTACAGCTAAATTCTAAATCACTTCTTGAAAGCAAAAAAGCAATTTTTGATATTTGTGTAAAAAATAATTGGTATCTCCTTGGGATGAAAGAAGGCGAAACTAAGCTTGAAGATATTTTTAAAGAGTTAACAACAAAACAAAATAAAAGTTAAAAATTATTGAATACGAAAATATAATTTTATGAAAACAATTTGGATAATTACAAAAAAAGAACTCAGAGGCTATTTTGATTCTTTAATGGCTTATATTTTACTCATCTTATTTCTTGGATTCAGCGGTTTTTTTACATGGTTTTTCGGAAACGATATTTTTACCACAGGACAAGCCAGCCTAATAGTATTTTTTCAATGGTCCTACTGGATTTTATTCTTTTTTATACCTGGAATTACAATGCGAACATTAGCCGAAGAAAATCATTCGGGAACAATTGAATTACTGACTACAAAATCAGTTTCAAACTGGCAAATAATTATAGCTAAGTTTTTATCTTCATGGTTTCTTGTAGTAATTGCATTAGTTTTAACATTGCCATATTATTATTCAATAACTCGCTTAGGCACAGTTGATCACGGTGCTGTTTTAGGGGGTTACCTTGGATTATTATTTATCAGTGCAGTTTATATTAGCATTGGAATATTTGCAAGCAGTATTTCCAATAATCAAGTAATTGCTTTTCTTGTAACGCTTTTTATAGCAATATTTTTTCAATGGTTATTCGGACTTATTTCAAGCACCATGATAGGACCGCTTGGGAATATTCTGAATTTCCTTAGCGTAAATACTCATTTTACTTCAATGGCTAGAGGAGTAATTGATTCAAGGGATATCATTTACTTTTTAAGTTTGATTTTTTCAAGCTTAATTGTAGCAAACTTCATTTTATCAAAAAGAACTTTAACAGACTAAAATTATGTATTTAAATAAAAAGCAAGCATTAATAAAAGCAGGAGTTATTATTGGTATTTTTATTTTGGCTAATATAATTTTCGATACTTTATATTTCAGATTGGATTTTACTGCCGATAAAAGATATACTCTTAGTAACACTACAAAAACAATTTTAAAAGAACTTGAAGAACCTGTTACGATAACGGCATATTTTTCGGAAGAATTACCACCACAAATCCAAAAGTTTAAAAGAGATTTTAGAGATATTTTAACAGAATATGAAAGTTACTCAAACAACAAAATTGTTTACAAATTTGTAAATCCGAATAAAGATGCAGAAACAGAGCAAGCAACAACAAGAAAAGGTATTCAACCAATACTTTTGAACATAAACAAAAAGGATAAGTTTGAACAACAAAAAGTTTACTTAGGAGCTGTAATCCAACAAGGTGAAAATTCAGAAACAATTCCTGCCTTACAACCGGGAGCACCGATGGAATATGCATTAACATTCGCTATTAGAAAAACAACAAATGTTGAAAAACCTCCAATTGCATTTATCAAAGGGCATGGAGAAGCAACTAAAACACAACTTAGTGAAGTAAAAAAATCTTTATCTGTACTTTATACAATTGAAGAATTTACACTTACGGATTCTACTCAAATACCTGATAAATATAAAACTATTGCGATTGTAAACCCTACTGATTCATTCAGTTATTACAATTTTAATGAGTTAGATAGGTTTCTTGCAAATGGTGGAAATATTTTTATTGGTTTAAGTCTTGTAAAAGCACGCTTACAACAAGGACAAGGTTTTGTAAATCACACATTACTTGAAAATTGGCTGGCAAGAAAGAATATTAAAATAAAACAAAATTTTGTATATGATGCTAATTGCGGGCAAGTAACAATACAGCAACGTCAAGGAAATTTTTCATACAACAGACCTATTTCTTTTCCATACTTGCCGGTTGTTACAAATTTCTCCGAACATCCTGTAAGCAAAGGACTTGAAACTATTTTATTTCCATTTATAAGCGAAATATCCTATACTAATCTTGACACAAGTATTAAGGTAAATGAGTTAATAACCACATCCAATAAATCAGGAGTAACTCCTGCACCTACCTATTTCAATGTTATGAAAAGCTGGACAGAACAAGATTTTAACAGAAGTAATATTCCTGTTGCAATTTCATTAGAAGGAAAAATTGTTGGAAATAATAATTCTAAAATGGTGATTGTTGCAAATGGTGATTTCCCTCTTAACAACGAGCAAGGACAAATTCAAGGCTCTCCTGATAATTTAAATTTACTTGCAAATGCTATTGATTGGTTATCTGACGAAACAGGACTATCCGAGCTAAGAACAAAAATAATTACAGGCTATCCGATAAAAGAAGATCTTGATGAAAAGAAGAAAACTTTTATAAAATATGCAAATACAATGTTTCCAATAATTTTACTAATAATTTTTGGGATTATAAGATTTCGTATTCAAAATAGGAAAAGAAAAAATTGGATGGAAAATTCAATTTAAGAATGAATAATTGAATTAATTTTTAAACAAAAAATAATATGAAATTCAAAACAATACATTTACTTATAATTTTTGCTGTGCTTTTGGCGGTTGTTTTTGTTATAAAAAAGACATCTGTAAAAAAAGAAGAAGGGAGTTTAAGAACAGAATTTTTTTCTATTAATTATGATAAAATATCTAAGTTTACAATTATTCCTCAATTTGATAAAAACAAAGAATTTTCAATTATAAAGGAAAATGACAAGTGGTATGTTGAATTAGGTCAAAACCTAAAAGCAGAAACAAATACGGAATTTTTTGATCGTTCATTGAAAGAATTAAAAAAACTTAAGCCATCAAGATTGGCAAGTAATGAAAAAGAAAAATGGGCTGAATATGGCGTTGATAGTTTAGGAACCATACTTGAAATAACTGACAACCAAGCAACACATAAAATAATTCTCGGAAGCCTAAGTTTTCAGAATCAGCAAACAGTAAATGCTTATGTGAGAATGCCAGATGAAACTAAAACTTATGCTTGCGAATCTTATATGGAAGGAACTTTTAAAAGCGATAAAAGCCAATGGAGAAAAAGAAAAGTAATAGAAATGCCAAAAACACTATGGGCAAACATTGATTTTCAGTCAAATAAAAATTTAACTTTCAAACTTAACAAAAAAGAAAATACTTGGTTATTAAATAATAAAACTGTTGACAGTATCCAAATTACTGAATTTCTTACAAGCCTTGAAAAATTAAACCAACAAGGATTTGCTGATAACTCAACAGTAATTTTGTTACCAAAAGCAAATTTTTCATTAGTTATTCAAAACAACGAAAACACTATTTTAACAACTTTAGATTTTTACAAAACAAAATCAAGCTGGATAATAGCTTCTTCAATAAATGACGGAAATTATTTTGCAATTGATAAAGAAACGATGTATAAGCTTAGTGAAATAATTAATGAATTTTCATTAAAAACCAACAATTCACTTTTTGTTGCTATTCCCGAATAAATTTTTTCACGCAAAGACGCCCCGATACAGTCATTCTTCCTTATGGGGCAAGCAAAGAACGCAAAGAAGAATTGTTTATTTGTTTAGATTCTCCTCCTGTAAATGGCAAAAGTAAAATCATCAATTATTCGAAATTATTCAAAGAAATTTCTAGGGTGTTGCAACGCTGAAAACAGGAAAAGATTTTGAAAAACAGCATTCAACCCAATTGCTCAATTCGTTGAGCATCACCATTCAGTTCTGTGTCAGTCCACATTATTTTGCGGATGCTATATAATATTCCTTTTAAATTTGCCATTTATTTTATTTGATATTATTTATTTTAGTTCTTTCTCTAGCTCTTCAATAGTTGGTAAGCTCGATATTAATTCTTCGGGTAATACTTCTGTGAACTGCATTTCACTAATCCCCATGGGAGAATTAATATTATTCAATGCAAATTCGGCTTCTATATTGTTTTTATCTCTACATAATATTATTCCAATTGTTGGATTATCTGTTTCATCTTTCACTAATTTATCTACTGCCGATAAATAGAAATTCATTTTACCAGCATACTCTGGAATAAACTTCGTATTCTTTAGCTCAATTACGACATAGCATTTTAGTTTGGTATGATAGAATAGTAGGTCGATATAATAATCATTATTTGCAATTACTAAATGATATTGATGCCCCATAAAAGCAAAGCCTTTACCCAATTCTAATAAAAATTTAGTAACATTATTAACTAATTTATCTTCTATATCTTTTTCTACAAATGGTTCGGTCATTGTCATAAAATCAAAAACATAGGGGTCTTTAATGGTTTGCTTTGCCAAATCAGACTGAGAAATAGCTAAAGTATTTGTAAAATTAGTGATGGCTTTCCCCTGTCTTTTATAAAGCTCTGATTTTATCTGAAAAGCCAAGGTTTCTCTTCCCCAATGGTTTTCTATTGTTTGGGTAATATAGAATACAGCTTCTTCAATATTTTTAGATTTAGTAAAGATATTAATATTGTGACTCCAAGGTATTTGCAAGGCTAATTGCTTTATTATTAAGGTATTATTAATATCTTTTTCATGGGATGCTACTTTTTCTAATTGGTCAACAGGCTGTTGACCAATTGATATTGTTTTATTTTTCAAAAGGTCAACAAGTTGTTGACTAATTGCATTTTCAGAATAAAAAGAAAAAAATCTTTTACAATACTTTAAATTGGTTTTAGACAAACCAGTCATGTCTGGAAAGCTTTTTCGCAAATCTTTAGCAAGTTTATCTATCACTTTATCTCCCCAACTACTGTTTTTTTGTTTCTCTGAAATTTCGTTTCCTACCCACCAGTAAAAATCAATAATACTAAACCGCTATTAAGATGCTGATTAAGAAAATAAATTATTTTTGTTTTGTTTTTCTTCACAAAATTCTTGCATAGCCATAGCTACGGAATAATTTTTTGAATAAAAACAGGGCGAAAAGAAATATTTTATTTTCAGTCTCTTGATGGCAGTTTAGTATAAGTCCAGAATTGGCAAAAGTAGCAAGTCGTATTTGTGTATGTTTTATTCTATTAGAAATTAATTCTAACCATTGTTTATACTCTTTATCTATAATTAATTCCATTTCTAACATTTATTAATTAA